>DATEXS010000339.1:0-3152 GCA_035256725.1 Anaerolineae bacterium | reverse complement strand
TCCCGCACGCCGACTACCTTGCGGACTCCACTGACCTGCGCGAGAATCCCGCGTGGGTGCCTCTGTAGTGGGGAGGTGTGCCGGTGCTCCAGGGGCTTCACGGGCGGGTCGAAATCATGCCTTGGGGACGAATCCGCGGTTGAACATACTGATCATAACATTGCGTGGCCCCTCCAATCACTGGCGGGCTGGTGGGGGCGAAGAAGTGATAGCACAAGTTGGCAAGTGTTGGGTCGAGGATGGCCACCACGTCAGAGTGCTATGCACCCGTGAAGGACCGCAGTTCCCCAGTGGCGAGACAGTGCAGGGTGTTGAGGTAGTACGCTCTGGCAGTTTTCATTCAGCGCTGCCATCTCTGGCCTGGCGGTACAAGAAAGAGCACCGGCCCTGGGCGGATGTCGTACTGGAGAGTATCCTGGCCTACCCACTCTATGTGCCGCTTTACTCTCGCC
This sequence comes from Anaerolineae bacterium, assembly GCA_035256725.1. Taxonomy (GTDB): domain Bacteria; phylum Chloroflexota; class Anaerolineae; order UBA7937; family B3-Chlor; genus JAUVXJ01. Next base: position 2,700 of record DATEXS010000339.1, on the reverse strand, counting down.
GACCGACCTGCGCTCTGGTCCATCATGTTATGGGGCGTTCGTGGTTCGAGGTCTTGCCCTTCCCCAAGGCGCTCTTCGGCTACCTGACCGAAAGGTCGATTCCCTACTTCTACCGGCACAGCAGGCTCGTAGCCGTAAGCGAGGGAACTAGACACGACCTGCTCGGTCTCGGGGTGCCAGAGGGCCGGGTCGTCGTGGCACCCTGTGGGGTTGACACGCAGAGATACGTGCCTGGTCACAAGAGCGCTCGGCCCCTGATCTGCTTTGTGGGCACGCTGGACGACCGCCGGAAGAGAGTCGAGGATCTCATCGACGTCTTCCCTTACATAACGGAGCAGGTGCCCGGTGCCCGGCTGGTGATAGCGGGCGGCGGGGGGAGAGAAGCAGAGCTGAGGAGGCGCGCCGCCGCGTCAAAGAACGTGGAATTCGTTGGCTTCGTGGAGGAAGACGAGAAAATAGACCTGTATCAGCGAAGTTGGGTCGGTGTCTTCCCGTCCAGCAAGGAGGGTTTTCTGCTGACTGCCCTGGAAGCCAGCGCCTGCGGCACTCCCGTAGTGACCTATGAGCATCCGGGGACCACAACTGTTGTGGATGGAAAGACAGGGCTGGTGGTGCCCAGGGGCGACCGTCAGCGACTCGCCAGTGCGGTGGTCTCGCTACTCAAGGATCCACAGAGAAGGCTGGAGATGGGCCAGAGAGGCCGGGCCCATGCCCTCCAGTTCAGTTGGCCCAGGATGGCCGACATTATCTTGAGAGAGCTTTGCAGGGATGGTGAGGAGCGGAGGGTCGGCGCAGGTTGTTGACCGTGGGCGAGGGTCTCGGTGTTTTTCGGCCCGCTCGAAGCGGTGCATGGGCAGCAATGAGGTAAGCCTGCTGAGAATGTCAACCACAGTACGCCTGGGCTCAGGGGACAGGGGGAAGCTGAACGGCCTGGTGGAGGCGGCCAGAGTGCACGGGCCTGCCTTGGCTGTGCTGACCGCCCTGACCGTGGTGATGTGTCGCAACCTCATCTTCACCCGCGAATTCCCAGGTGGCTGGGACGTAGTGTCCGTCAACTACCCCATCGCCTACTTATCCAGGACCGATGCCTATTTCAGTCTGTGGGACGACAGTGGCCCCGGATACGTCACCCCCATGAGTCTGTTCCACCTGCTCGCATTCGTAGCGGACGTGCTGGGGGATCCCGCGCTGGTCTCCAGGGCCGTTCTCGTCTTCGCGGTCTTCGCCTCTGCTCTGCTGATGTACCTCTACACCTTCGCGGCGACCGGGAGGTCCCTGGCCTCTTTGGCCGCAGGCATCATATTCGCGGCGAGCCCATGCCATGTGGCCCATACCGCCAGCGGTCATGGATTCCTGGTTCTCGCCTACGCGCTGACGCCGGCGCTGTTCCTGCTGGTGGATCGAGGACTCGACCGGGTGACGCTGCCCCTGGTGTTGGGTTTGGGACTGGGGTTGAGTCTACTTCCGTCGCTGCGCATGGACCCCATAGCCTACATACTGCCCTTCGTCTTTCTGTTCGCTCTCTGGCACGTGATCTTGGCCAGACGGCAGTGGAGAAGAGCGGCCATCAACGCGCTTCTGCTTTTGGTGCCTGCCGTGGCCCTGTCAGGCGTTCTAAGCGCGTATGTGTGGCTGCCTCTGCTTCGGACAGGCACCATGCATGCCACCATACGTTTCAGCCTGTCCCGCATAGCCAATGACTCGCTCGGTTTGTGGCCCAGTCTCATGGGACAGCCACTGATCTACAGCTACCTGTTCTGGCGAGGCGGTACGGGCTATTACACCCATCAGTTCTTACCTCCTCTCGTATACGGTGCAGTGATGCTGGTGACGCCGGCTCTGGCATTCGCACAGGTGCGGTTACGTGGCGATCGAAGGGTCAGCTTCTTCCTGATTGCGGCCGTCATCTCCGTGTTCCTGGTCAAGGGGCCGTTGCCGCCCCTGGGTGAGGTGTACGGCTTCCTGTGGCGATACGTGCCCTTCGTCAATCAACTGCACGTTCCTAACCGCTGGTTGATGATCACCTGGCTGGCCTACGCTTTCCTGGCCGGACTGACGCTGGATAGAGTGTACCGTGCCCTAGGCGACGCACTTCGCACAGTGGCCCGTCCCCCTTTCCCTCGAGTGGCCTCATCGGTAGCAGTGACTCTACTGCTGCTGGGGTCCACCGTCGGGGTATCCTATGTCTTCACCGACGGTTATCAGACCTGGCAGGTCCCCGAAGAGGAACTGGCGCCACATCGGTGGCTTGGAGAGAATGGTGGCGAGGGCAGGTTCCTGGACGTGCCGTTCGAGGGGGAGAGAGGATTCGTGTCAGGAGGCTGGCTCCAGCATGACCTGGGTTACGCCGGCGGAATGTTCAGCGGCCGGCCCTCGTTCGAACGGTCCTATTTTGAAGGCTATGTGGACGATTTCTTTGCCTACCTGGAGACTCTGGTGGCAAAGAAAGCAGACACGCTGGCAAAGATCATAGGCGCCTACGACGTCCGCCACGTGGTGGTCCAGGGTTACTCCAGTAATGCGTTGGTCCGGCATGACCTGGTATATTCCGAAACCGCCCCCAACGCCGTCGAGCAGGAATACTCGGAGCATGAGTACTTCGAAAAACTGGATGGCCTGACCAAGGTATTCGAGGGGCCAGAACCTGAGTACACGCTCCTCACGGGCGAGAAAGACGAGAGGGACTTCACCCAGCAGGGC
>DATEXS010000338.1:0-2028 GCA_035256725.1 Anaerolineae bacterium | reverse complement strand
GTATCGATTGACAGGTGTGCTGTGCCAGGATTGTGGGGCCAAGATGCTCCCACGACGCTTGGTATGCCCTCAATGCAGGTCCCGCAACCTGGAACTCCACCAGTTCCAGGGGGAGGGAACGGTCTACTCGCACACCACCGTATACGATGCGCCCGCCGGCTACGAGGGGTTCGCTCCCTACCTGGCGGCGCTCGTGCGACTGGACGAGGGTCCCCTGGTGGCCGCTCAACTGACGGACGTCGAACCGGATGAGGTCCAGGTGGGCATGCCGGTGGAGATGGTTACCCGGCGGTTGAGGGATTTCGGCGAGAGCGGCATGATCGTCTACGGATACAAGTTCAGGCCCAGGCTGAAGGATCAGCGCTGAGGGTCATTTCGTACGATAAGTCACAAGCCGCTGCCAGTTGACAGCGGCTTGCCGTATTTCAGAATCACTCCCTACAGGTTCCGCTTGAGAACAGGTCTATCTCAATCCCTGTCCCAAGGAGCCGGGGCTCCGCAACCATCTGCAGCTTGGCTCGGCATGAGGTCTGGCCTCGCAAAAGCAAGACCAGTCCGGGCGAAGAACACCAGCAATAACGGATGAGGCGCTGCCGTTGTGGCAGAGTCTATCTTCTGCGGCGTCGGATGCGGTCGCGGTGGCGGTAGCCGCCGCCGAAGTGCGAGCCAAGGTCGATAAGCAATCCGAGCACTAGCCAAAGCCCGTCCAAGCCCATAACGCCCCCTGGAAAGACGACAAGATACACCAGGGTCGTCCATGGCACGAAAATGGCACCTATCAACGGCCAGACCCAGGAGGGCCAGGAGGGCAAGGGGAGATCGAGCGGCCAGTTCTTCGTGTTGAAGGCGAGATTGAAGCGCGCCGAATTCATGAGCCACCAGACCAGAAGAGCGAGCCGTGGACCGAGCAGAAGTAGACTGGTGACGAGACAGCGCATGCTCTCCTCCTTGCAGTGGTACTGCCTCAAGGTCAGCACGGGATGACCCGGCGGCCAAACCGCGCATTCCCTCCTAATGCAAAATGCTACCCAGATGCTATGGTTCGCTCAATTGCAGAGATGATGGGCGCAGACGACGATCTCTGCGGGGCCGACCATACGACCACCCCCTGCGCCCCGGGTCTATCTGCACATGGCCGCGGCTGCCGAACTACAAGCCGCGTGTGATGGTCGCGATCAGCAACAGTGCCCACCCGGCGACCACTAGCCAAAAGCCAATCACGGGGGTGATGACCGGAATGGACGCCAGGTTTGCCAGGATCCCCACTACCCCGAGGATCAAGGCAATGATCCAGGTGATCTGCTTTGGTGCACTGAATCTCATTTGTTCCCTCCTGAGTGGTATATTCAAGAAACCTTTTGCTCGATGGCTCTCCCGGCCCCGCGGCCGATTACCAGTCGTGGAGAGCCCTCACCACTGCGCCTTCGCTAGAGCTTCAATCCCATGGCAACGCGCTTCCCAAGTTCGGGGTCCGCTTTGGTAAAGCGATCCACCGTATGCGCCCTTCAACCCCTTCCTAATGTCTTAGGCCATTAGGTGTCGGCTTCCGCCTCCAGCGCTGCCAGCCGGGTGTAATAGTCTGGGAACTCTTTCAGGTGAGCCAGTGCGATCTTACCGGTCAGACTCAGGTCATCGTCGGTTACGTTCGTTTCAGGATCTCTAGTTCCGTGCTCAAGCTCCACTAGCAGGCCCATGCGAAACTGCTCCAGATCGACCTGGTCCCAATCCAGGCTGAGGGAATCTCCGATGCGCTTGGCTTCGTCTGGGCTAAACTGGTTTGGTTTGCTCATAAGCCACCCCTCATACCCCTCCAGGTTGATCTAGTGGGCATAGTGGGCAGCAAACGATCAGGCCAACCAACGCTGGTAAGGAACAGCCAAACCTCTACGCGCTGCCTCACGGGTTCATGAGCTTACGATAGGACCCATACAGATCAGATAACAGATCTGCGGAAGCAGCATCCCCACGAGCAAGCAGGGTGATGATCTGATCACGCTGGGTAAACAGGGGCTGTGCGCCGTCTTTTTG
>DATEXS010000337.1:0-2293 GCA_035256725.1 Anaerolineae bacterium | reverse complement strand
CCTGCGCGCGGCAGAGATGTCCGCGCTGACACCGAGGTAGCGATGAAGGTGGGTGGCGCCCGGCAAGGCGCCCCACAAGATGATGTACCTGGCGTGTCTCAGGTCGCACCAGGGCATAGGAGGCCGGCCAAAGGTGTTGTTATAGGCGAGAATCTTGGGGCCCACGCACACCGACCAGGTGCCTGTAACGTTAGGGGTGCCGTAGAGCCTGGCCAGTCGATTCATCACCGCCTCATCCACCACCTTCGCGGTGGTCCCACGGTAAAACACGAGGGCCTCCGGACCGTGCTGCGCGGCTATGGCCTCCATCTTTCGGGCGATGAAGTCTATGGCCTCCTGCCAGGACACCTGACGGAAAGGGCCCTCCCTGTCATCTCGTAGGGTTGGGTGCAGCAGCCGGTCTCTGGCATAGGTGATTTGCGGCGCGTTGCGGCCTTTGACGCAGAGCTTGCCGCGACTCCATTGATCTTCTGGATCACCGTCCAGGCGCGTAACCCTGCCGTCCGACAGGTGAGCGATCATCCCGCACTCAGCACGGCAGATCTGACAGAACGTCTTGCGCGTCTCCATACCCAAAAGGGTCCCTCCTCCCGCTTGCGCCAGTCGTCAAGATTATAGGTCGCCCAAAACTCTGGAGCAAGCTCTGATGTCTATCCTGCGCCATAGGCTCTCTTCGGAATCCTTGCGGGGCCCGGCGCGCACGAAGGGGAGTACTAGCGGCGTGCCCTGCTGAATCCCGGCCTCTCAGCCTTGCGGTCGTGGAACGAGGCAAGTGCGCGGTCCATCCGGCAGCACAGTGAGGCCTCGGGCCACCTGCTGTGGGGGAGATACCTGTGGTAGAATGAGACCAATGATCGAACTATCTATCTCCACATCGTTCATAAGAGGAGACGTCTCGAAGCTCCAACAACTGCTGCGTATGGGTGACTTCAAGAAGCTGGAAATCGGCTTCTACGATGAGGAGACTCTCCCGCTGATCATGGGCTTTGCGAAGGCCAATGAACTTAGCTACGGATTCCACGACCCGCTGCCGCGTCTTCCGGACGACGACTATCCATTCCTCACCGACCCCGATGACCAGAAGAGATGGCGCACTTTAGACTCGATGTATAGGACGATGCAGACAGCCGTTCGCTACGAAGCCCAGTACGTGATCGGGCACATCCCTTCGGTGCTCTGGGAGCCCAGACCGGCGATTTCGGAGGACAAGATCCTCGAATTGGCGCACCGCAGCTGCGACCAATTGTCAGCGTGGAGCCAGGAATCGGGCATTCCCTTCATCCTCGAAAACGTGGGACCCAATCCCTACTTCTTTCGGGTTGCTGCCTTTGTGGAAGTCCTGCAAGCCCACCCTGACCTGCAGTTCTGCCTGGATATGGGCCACCTGCATCTGATGTCCATCTACGCGGGGTATGACGCGGCGGAGTTCGCGAGGGAACTGGCCCCTTACACAACCGTCGTGCACATCTACAATGCCACGCCGGAGATGTATCGCAAATACCATCATGTGCCGGTCCATCCCTCCCAGAGGACGGAGGATGGATGGGCCGACATCCTTGGAATCCTGGGCCGCGTGCTCGAGGGTGGGAGCAAGGACCTGACCCTGGTCTTCGAGTACTCTCCCCAGTACCCCGCTGGTGAGGAGTTCGTCAAAGAAGGTATAGAGTGGGTCACCCGGGCGGCAACGGACGAGGAGGCTACTTCTCGAGGATGATGGTCACGGGCCCGTCATTGTGTATTTCGACCATCATCATTGCGCCAAAGACCCCTGTCTCTACGCGGAGGCCCTCCTTCTTCAGGAAGGATACGAAGCTCTCGATCAGTGGCTCGGCGATCTTGGGGGGTGCAGCCTTGACGAAACTGGGGCGTCTGCCCTTGCTGGCGTCACCATATAGGGTGAACTGCGAGACGACGAGTATCTCGCCGGCGACGTCCAGAGCCGAGAGATTGAACTTGCCTTCTTGATCCGCGAATATGCGCAGGTTAGCCACCTTGTTGGCCAGGAATCTGGCCTCGTCCTCTCCATCATCGTCGGCCACGCCGACGAGCGCCACCAGGCCCCGGCTAATTCGACCGGCCACCTCGTCGCCAACGGTGACGGCGGCTTGGCTCACTCTCTGTACCACTACGCGCATCTTCGCTCTCCGACCGCCTCTGGCTGGATTTGACCAGTGCGGTACAATCTGTTATCCTAGTAGGTGAGGGCGACCAGGACGACAAGAGGCCAGGCGATGATAAAGATACTCATGACTTGGGACATCAAGGCGGGCAAAGAGGCTGAGTATATGGAGTT
>DATEXS010000336.1:0-8023 GCA_035256725.1 Anaerolineae bacterium | reverse complement strand
TGCCACCGTCCTCGTGGCTGGATCGAGCATCTTCAACAGCAGGGCGTCGGTGGCCGAGAACGTTGCCGCTCTGCGCGCCAGCGTGGCGCGAAATCAACCGCCCGTTTCGTAGTGAGGGCTTTGGCCCAATCAGACGAACTCAAGCGCGTACTACGCAGGCTTGTAGTGAGGGCTTTAGCCCTTTCTACGCGCTGAAGCGCGCACTACGAACACCAGGCTCGTAGTGAGGGCTTTACCCCTTTGACGCACTGAAGCGCGTACTACGCAGGCTCGTAGTGAGGGCTTTAGCCCTTTCTACGCGCTGAAGCGCGCACTACGAACCCGGGCCGGTAGTGAGGCCTTTGGCCCTTCTAAAGGGAATAGGCATGGACACCTCAACGTCCTTCTACCGATACAGACGCCTCACTGAAGAGCAACGCCAACTCCTTGTGCGTTATCGCCAGCAGTGGGGATATCCCTGGCACGCGCCGCCGCACCCGATCCGGGAAGCCACCTACTACCTGCTCACCGCCGCCAACTTCCAGCACTCACCCGTCATGTCCTCTGAGGTGAGACGACTCGGATTTCAGGCCCGCGTACTGGAGGGGCTCAAGGTCGCCGGCATGGAAGTGAGCGCCTGGGTCGTACTGCCCAACCATTATCACGTACTGGCCTTCGTCCCTGACATCGACAAGGCTGCCTCAGTGTTTCAACGCCTACACGGGTCCACCTCGCGCCAATGGAACTTGGAGGACGATCGTGTCGGTCGCAAGGTGTGGTATCGCTACTCAGACCGGGCTATCCGCAGCGAAAGGCACTTCTATACGACCGTCAACTACCTCCACTACAACGCAGTGAGGCACGGGTACGCAGATCGGGCGGACCACTGGGTATCTTCCAGTTTCTGGGCGTATCTGGAGACAAAGGGGCGTGACTGGCTGAGGCACCTTTGGCAGGAGTATCCTGTCAGGGACTATGGCAAGAGGTGGGATTGGTAGAGAGGCACAACAACCGTTCGTAGTGAGGGCTTTAGCCCTTTCATGCGCTAAGGCGCACACCCCAGATCCAAGCTCGTGGTGGGAGCTTCAGCCCCTCGACGCGCTAAAGCGCGTACTACGAACACCAGGCTCGTAGTGAGGGCTTTAGCCCTTTGACGCGCCAAAGCGCGTACTACGAACTCCAGGCTCGTGGTGGGAGCTTCAGCCCCTTTGACGCGCTGAAGCACGTACTACGAACCTGCGGCAGCCATTTTCAGGCGCTCACCTTGTAGAGTATAATCCCCCACATGGCCCGCATCTACGTCGCCCTGGATCTGGAAACCACAGGACTTGACCCCGAGCACGACGCCATCATTGAAGTGGGAGCCGTCAAGTTCCGCGACGATGAGGTCCTGGATAGCTGGTCCACTCTGGTCCGGCCCGACCGCCCCATCCCCTATCGCATCAGGCGGCTGACGGGCATCGACCAGGAGGAGGCGGATGCGGCTCCTTCCGTCTCCAATGTCATGGAACGGTTGGCCCCCTTCCTGAGGGACTATCCTGTGGTGGGCCACACCATCAGCTTCGACCTGAGTTTTCTCAGACAGCGCGGCCTGCTCTTGACCAATCAACCTGTAGACACCTTCGAACTGGCCGGCATCCTGGTGCCCCACGCCGCGCGATACAGCTTGACCAGACTGGCCGAAGAGCTGGATATACCGTGGGACAGAGCCCACCGGGCGTTTGCCGACGCGGAGACCACGCGCAAGCTGTTCCTGGCCCTTCTTGACCGTGCGGCTCGCCTGGACAGCAACACGATTGAGGAGATCAACCGCCTGGCCAAGAACAGCGATTGGCCGCTGCGCCAACTGTTCCTGGATCTCCAGCGCCAGAAGACACGCATGGCCTTCACGGGCACCATTCGCGACCAACTGGCGGCCAAGGGTGTCCTAGCAGAGGACGTGTCGGGCCCCATCTTCACCCCTAGCCTGGAGAGGACTCCCCTTGAACCCTCCCTTGAGCCAGAGCCCCTTGATCTCGCCTGGCTCTCTAACATGTTCGAGGAAGGCGGCCTGATAGCTCAGGGCTTCGCGGGCTACGAGTACCGTCCGCAGCAGGTGGAGATGATGCGGCGGGTGGGCCAGGCCTTCAATAAGGGCGAGCACCTGCTCGTGGAAGCCGGCACGGGCACTGGCAAGTCCCTGGCCTATTTGCTGCCAGCGGCCTGCTACTCTGTCGCCAACGGACGACATGTGGTTATCTCCACCAATACCATCAACCTTCAAGACCAACTTTTCCTCAAGGATATCCCTGATCTGCGGCGCTTCCTTCCCGTCGAGCCCAAGGCCGTGCTGCTCAAGGGCCGGACCAACTACCTGTGCTTGCGCCGCCTGTCCGGACTGCGACGCAAGCCGGACCTCACCGTGGACGAGATACGAGTCCTGGCCAAGATCCTGGTCTGGCTGCCAGGAACGACCACCGGGGAGCGATCTGAACTCAACCTGATGGGCGATGAGAACATCATCTGGTCCAGGTTGTCCGCTGAGGACGAGGCCTGCAACCCGGAACTCTGTTCACGCATCGGCTCGTGCTTCTTCTACCGGGCCCGACGGCAGGCAGACGAAGCCCATCTCATCGTGGTCAACCATTCGCTGCTGCTTTCGGACATGGTTACCGAGAATCGTGTCCTCCCTCGCTATCAGCACCTGATCATCGACGAAGCTCATCACCTGGAGGATGTGGCCACCAGCCAACTGAGTTTCCAGGTCGACCAGGCACGCGCGCTCTCTCTGCTGCGTTCTCTTGCGCAGCGCTCTGGGGGAAAGACCCACGGCCTGCTCCCGGACTTGCCTGGCCATCTGCGGGGCAGCGAGATCCCCGCCCACGTCCTCAGAGAGCTCGACCAGTACCTCTCCCAAGCGATAGAAGAAGTAGACAAGGCCCGGCGTCAGGTCCACAACTTCTTCACAGCACTGTCCCTGTTCCTTGGCGACTACCAGAGAGCGGGAAGCCAGTATGATCAACGGATTCGGCTCACCAGCGGGCTGAGGGTGCAGCCGGCCTGGTCAGACGTGGAGATAACCTGGTCGGAGTTGGCCAGTGCCCTGACCGCGCTGGCCTCTCGGCTGGAGTATCTATACAAAGGGCTTGTCGGCCTGGAGGACTCGCGAATCGAGGCCTACGAGGATCTGCTTCAGGAGTTGTTGGGCAAGCTAGGCCAGGTCAAGCAGCTCCGCCAGGAGACCCAGGCCATCATCGCCGAGCCCATGGATGAGGGCATCTATTGGGCCTCCATCAGTGCCGAGGACCAGTCCATCACCATCCATGCCGCGCCGCTACACATAGGGAGAGAACTGGAGAACGGCCTGTACACGGAGAAGGAATGCCTCATTCTGACCTCGGCCACGCTGAGCACAGGCCAGGACTTTGACCATATCAGAGAGCGGCTCAGCCTATGGAACGCCGATGAACTGGTCATCGGCTCTCCCTTCGACTACGAGAACTCCACCCTCCTGTACGTGCCCACGGACATCCCAGAGCCAGGGCAGTCATACTATCAGAGGTCCGTGGACCAGGCGCTCACCGAGCTAGGAAGGGCGACCAAGGGCAGGACAATCGTTCTATTCACCTCCTACAGCCAATTGCGGTCAGTTTACGGCGCCATAAGCCGCCCCCTGGGTGACGAGGGGATCGCGGTCTTGGCCCAGGGCATAGACGGCTCACGCTACAACCTGTTGAATGATCTAAAGACCAACCCGGAGACGGTGATTCTGGGCACGCGGAGTTACTGGGAAGGCATAGACGTGGTGGGCGAGGCTCTGAGCTGCCTGGTCATCGCCCGGCTGCCCTTCCCCGTCCCCGACGACCCCATCTTCGCCGCGCGCAGCGAGACCTTCGATGAGCCCTTCAGCCAGTTCGCCGTGCCTCAAGCCATCCTGCGCTTCCGCCAGGGCTTCGGACGTCTGATAAGAAGCAAGTCTGACCGCGGGGTCGTGGTGCTCCTCGACAAGCGCGTGCTGACCAAGTTCTATGGTCCAGCATTCCTGGAAGCGATACCAAAGTGCACCTTTCGCCAGGGGTCGATACAGGACCTGCCACAACTCGCTGCGCAATGGCTCGCCGGGCAGGAGATCCGCCAAACGGGGATCGCCCTGTGAACTCACCCCAGCCAACCACCCTCCCGCAGCCCCTGACCTCAGAACAAGGAGCCTTTTATGGCACAGCGGGGTGAGTTGCAGAATGAATTCTCCTGGTCGCTATCTCGGGATACGATCTTCAACGCCTGCCTGCGGCGGTACTACTATCACTACTATGGTTCCTGGAACGGCTGGCGATACGACGCCCCTCCCGACATCAAGGAACTGTACCTGATGAAGAACCTGCAGACGATGCCCATGTGGACAGGAGCCGTGGTCCACCACATAGTGCAGGAGGTGGTCAAGGGACTGAGCGCCGGCCGGCCGGCGCCTCCGGAGGTGGCTGTATCGACGCTCACAGAGCGTATGCAACGCGACTGGCAGGACTCTGCCAGCGGCCGGTACCGTAGTCGACCGAACCGGATGTGTGGGCTAGCAGAGCACTACTACGGTCTCTCGGTCCCGGCGGAGTCGCTCCATGAGGCAATGGTCGTAGCAGAGGGGTGTATCAGGCGACTGTACGGCGCGCGTAGCTACCAGACGATGCTTGAGCTGGGTCCCGTCAGCATCGTGGAGTGCGAGGAACTGAACACCGTCTCCGTCTCTGGGTTCAAGGTGTGGGTAAGCCCCGACGTGATCATGCGCGACTCGCAGGACCAACTGTTGATTGTAGACTGGAAGACCGGTGTCTCCACCCAAAAGCAGGAAACGGTCCGACAACTGGCCGTCTACGGCATCTACGCCCTGCGAACCTACGGCGCGTCAACCGAGCAACTGGTCGGGGTTGAGGAAAACCTGCGCCTCGGCGAGGACCACGTCTACACTCTCAAAGAACGGCCCCTGGAAGAGGCCCGCCAGTATATCGAGGGAAGCATCGAGAGAATGGGGTGCCTGCTACATGATCGGGAGCGCAACATAGCGCTCATCCGCGACTTCCCTACGACCGACCATCTGGCTGCCTGCTTGGATTGCCGGTTCAGGCAGGCTTGCGATCGAGGATGAATGGCGGAGACAAACCCACGATGGCATTCGAGCGGTCACAGAAACGAGCAGGCAAGAGGCGGGCGGGGCACACTGAGGATAGATGTGCTGTATTTTGGTGTTAGCTATCGTCGGCCTGTTGAACCGCCAGAGAGAGCGCTGACTTGACGCAGAGATCCAGAGCCATCGGCATCCTCGTGCTGCTTTGCGGCGCCATGTTGTTAGCTGGCGGCATCACCTGCGCCCTGCTCTACCTGATGATCCCCTTCTCTTACCAAGGGCCTGACCTTCTGGCCACTAATCTGACCATCGCCTCTGTCGCCGCCATAGGCCTTGTCTTCGGCATCGCTCTGACCCATCACGCCCGCAACTTCCTGAAGGCGCGTACCTCGGCCGTGTTTCATCCTCCCTCTCCACGGAGGCTCACAGCGATCTTCGTTGTCTCTGTGATCGTTGGCCAGTTGATCCTCTCCTTTGTTCCATCCTCGCGTTTGACCTCCCTGGTGTTCCCGCTGTTTCACATTGCCGCCGCCACGACCCCCGCCTTAGCCATCCTAGGCTTTGTAGGGCGGCGCACCAGAGCCGCGTCCTGGCGCACCGTGACCCTGGAGGTCTCCCACGGCGCCCTTCTGGCCCCTGCGATCGCTCTAGTGGCAGAGTTGATGGTCATACTCGCCCTCATTCTGGTTGCGTCCGTGGTGGTCGTGCTCACCCCGGGCGGCATGGAGACTTTGCTGGAATTGTCGAGTAACCTGCAAGACCCATCCTGGTTGGAGGATCCAGAAAATCTGGCCAGCCTGGTCCTCTCCCCAGCTACCCTGGCAGCCATCATAGCCGTGTTTGTCTTCTTCGCTCCTCTGATAGAGGAGTTTGTGAAAGGGTTGGGTGTGCTTCTCCTCGGATCTCGCCTTCGCGCCCGGGCCGAGGCGCTGCTGTGGGGAGTGGCCTGCGGTGCCGGGTTCGCCATGGGGGAGAGCCTCTTCAACGGCTCGATAGCACTGGAGGGCTGGGGAGTCGTCATGCTCATGCGCTGGGGCGCCAGTCTGATGCACTGTGTGGCCAGTGGCGTGATGGGGCTTGCCTGGTATCACACCCTTTCCACCAGGCGACCGTGGCGTCTGCTCGCCGCCTATGCCGCCGCCAGCGGTGTGCATGCCCTATGGAACGCGCTTGCCGTGGCTGTTGCGCTCCCCTCGCTGCTGCTGGTCACCAGACCCGAGGACGTCTCGGTACAGACCATCGCCGCGCTGACTATCGCTGGAGCAGCCGGGTTGCTCTTCCTGCTTATCATCTGCATGGTCATTCTGATGGTAAGCCTGATCGGCAGGGCGCATGAGGCATCGTCAAAGGAAACCCTTACGGACGAGGAGCTCCCATCGGGTAGCGGCGCCGCGTAGAATGCCCTGCCTGTGCGCCGCGTACTCGACCCGAGATTTCGAGATGTGAGTTCTGTTCCTGACTGTCAAGTGATCGCAGCACAGTGAACGAGCCGGCAAGACACCCTGGAGGTGTAGATGAGATTCTCGGAGATGGAAGACAAGGACCTGAGGCCGTATCTCGACTTCCTGCTCAGACACTACCGTCTGGCCGATGCCTACTGGTTCCTAGGAGTAGAGGATACCTTCGGAACGGACGCAGCGGTGAAACTCAACGAGGACATCTGGACCAGGATGGGCAAGATAGCGGCGAAGGACATCAAGGAGAGGTTTCCGCTGAAAGAGGAAGGCGTAGCTCGCGTTCTGGAGGCGCTGTCCTACTTCCCCTGGGCCATTATTACCGGGTTCCAGCTCGAGGAGGCCGGACACGTAGCCAGGATCCGCGTCCCCTACTGTCCACCCCAGGCCGCGCGGCTCAGAGCGGGTAGGGGGGAGTTCTCTTGCAAGGCCATGCACCTAGGGGAGTTTACCAACTTCGCCAAAGAGATAGATGAGAGGGTGGAGGTGCGCTGCGTGATGGCCCCGCCTGATCCTCATCCTGAGGATCTGTGGTGCGAGTGGGAGCTGAGCTCAAGGACCTGAAGTGGATGATGACGATCATCCTCCAACTCCTTGGTGGGACTAGAGCAATTCCAGGAACTCCTCGATCTCCAGTCGAGCCTGCTTGAGAATGCGGGCGAGTGTTGAGCGCTTCACGGGGCGATGAGCAGGAACGGTCAACTTCAGCACCTCGTCGCGGACTCGCTTCTGAAGCCTCAAGTGACTCCCCCGCTGACGGACGACCACCCATCCGTCCCTCTGCAACGCCCGTACGATCTGCATGTACGAGAGGCTGGGAACCTTCTTCACAGCACGAGTTCCTGGACGAGGCTATCCTCTGAGGCGACCCCGTCATCGTCCGCCGCCTCCAGGTACAGCTCTATCGCCTCTCTGATGTTGGCTTGCGCCTCCTCCAGGGTGTCCCCCTCGCTGATACAACCGGGTAGCGAGGGAACGTAGGCAGTATACCCTCCCTCATCACTGGGCTCGAAGACTGCTCTAACTCTCATCTGGCCCTCCGCGCAGCCGCGTCATGCAGGTGGGACGGCGATTTCCCTGCTCGCTCCCATTCTAGCCTTCCCATCCCTTGTCTGCAACCCCGTCCACCGCACTGCTGAGGCGAAAGCAACCGTGGTTGCTTCGACCGACACATTGTGCTCGCGCACCAGCAGCCCAGACGATGCAGTCGTCATAGGAAAGGAGATGACGTTAGACCCAAGGAGCGATACCTGATACACACCTTGTTCGCGGCTGACCTGCGGGCAGACAACTCACAGAGGGCCTCTGGGAACCCTCATGTCGTACGTCCGCACCCCACGGCCCGTGCCCAGCAGCACAGGAGGCGGAGGCTCCTCTCCACGCTGCCGCAGCATCGCCTCCAAGGGCGCGCCAGGATCGGCGTGTACGGAGTAGCGGCTGTCGAACTGCGACAACCCTAATGCAGCGTCTATCTCGCGCCACCTACTGGATATGC
>DATEXS010000335.1:0-2962 GCA_035256725.1 Anaerolineae bacterium | reverse complement strand
CGGGGAACCAACCCTCGCCCCTCAGCCGCGCCAATTTGACCGTCAGCCAAGGGGGTACAACCGGCCCTTTGTCTAGATCCGAGGCGTTAGTGACCGGTAGGAGGTCGAGGATGCCAGGGGCGCGAGACCTGGACAGGCCCCCAGGTGCTATGGCGTGGGAATCGAATGAACGTGAATTCAGGACACACAGGGCTGAACAGCCGACATCTGCTGATCTTGCTGCTTTGCTGCCTGCTGCCCGTGGCCGCCCTGGTGGCTATCTGGGCGCTGGGCGTGCCCCCAACCAGCGTGCTTCTGTTCGGTATGGTCCTGCTGTGCCCTCTAGGCCATCTCCTGATGATGAGAGGCGGGCACCAACACCACTAGGTACGAGGAAGCAGGGTGAATGTCACTTTGAGGATACAGCGATGAAAATCAGCGAGTTCTATCCCCGACAAGCAGTCACCTATTCCTTTGAGGTTTTCCCGCCCAGGACCGACCGCGGGGTCCTCGAACTTTACTGTACCATCGCCGAACTCAAGGACCTGGGCCCCAGTTTTGTCTCCGTCACCTTCTGCCCTGACCGGTCCAACCGAGACCGGACTTTCCAGATCGCCGCTCACGTGAAGAACAAGCTCGGGCTGGAGTCTATGTTTCACTTCACCTGTATCGGCGCCAGCGAGGAGCAGATCGTCCAGGACCTGGACGTGGCCCGTGACCTGGGCCTGGAGAACGTCCTCGCTCTGCGCGGAGACCGGCCCGAGGGAGCATTGTCCGCCCCGGCCAACAACACCTTCCGCTATGCCTACCAACTGGTCCTGCTCCTCAAAGAGCGCTACGACTTCGGCATCGGGGTGGCCGGTTATCCTGAAGGGCACGTCGAGTGCCCGGACAAAGAGCAGGATCTGCAGCACCTTAAGGAGAAAGTGGACGCCGGCGGCGAGTTCGTCATCACTCAAATCTTCTTCGACAACGGCTACTTCTACGACGTTGTGGAACGCGCCCAAAGGATAGGCATCGACGTCCCCATAATCCCCGGCATCCTACCCATCCTCAACCTGGCCCAGGTGAATCGCTTTGCGGCCCTCGCAGGGGCCACCCTTCCGCCAAACCTGGCGCGCGACCTGGAGCGCCTGGGGACTGACGACGAGGCGGTTCGGCAACTGGGCATCGACCACGCCACTCAGCAATGTCTTGGACTCTTGGAACGAGGTGTGCCGGGAATTCACTTCTACTGCCTGAACCGTACCACAGCGGTCAGAGAGATCTTCAAGAACCTTGGCCCTCGCTGGTGCCCCGGCGAGAGCAAAGAGGAGTCTTCAATAGAGAGGCTGGAGGCGCAGATGGTGAAGGATCCCGTATGACATGGAGTAGGACAAGACTCGGGTGGTCGCCGTGCGTAAGCCCAATGGCATCAACACGACTACCGCAGGGGAGACAATGAAGCAAAGGCAATTGCTGATGGCGTTGGCAGTGGCGAGCTCGCTGACCATCGTTCTGGCCATAGCAGCTCTTGGCGTTCGAGCTGCCACAAGGCCGTCAGGCGTAATCGAGTTGAGTGCAACCGAGTTCGATTTCGGGATCATCCCGAACACAGAGGCGGTGAGCCAGGTGTTCCAGGTGCGTAATGTGGGCCAGGGATGGCTGGAGATCACTGGCCTGAGCACCTCGTGTGGTTGCACCACGGCGGATGTTGACGGCCGCCGCCTGGCGCCCGGCCAAGTCACCGCTCTGACGGTGACCTACGATCCGCAGGTTCATAAGGGCGAGACGGGCGATTTCGTGCGGCTCGTGTACGTCCGGTCCAACGACCCCACCACTCCGGAAGCCACCCTGACCATCCGGGTGACGGTCGCTGAAGCATGATCCGTACTTATCCTGTAGACCGAGGAAGCACTCGATGAAGGCTACGGTGCGACGATTCCTTCTCCCTTTGGCTGTGGCGTCGTTAGTGCTCATGACGCACATCTTGGGCGTGCAGGCGTCTCCGTCAGACCCGGTCACGGTTTACTACAACCGTGCCTGTGGCGACTGCCTGGACTACGTCGAAGAGACCATCCTTCCCTTGTTGAACAACGCGGGCTATGGTGACCTGGTCTACAAGGACTACGTCAACGAGCCAGCCAATCGCACCGAGCTCCTGGCCCGTAGTGACGGGCTGGGAGTCCCGCCCCGGCTGCAATCCCATCTGACCCTCTTTGTCGGCGATCGCCTCATTCTCGAGGGCCACGTCCCGGCCGATGTGGTCGCCGACTTGCTGGTTGCTCCGACAGACAGCTTTGAGCGGATGGTGGTTTACCAGGACGAGATGAGTGGTGCAGTGGAGTACACCGCCTGGGCGTTTCGTGGCGAGCCGCAGACCTTCCCCATCAATACACCCATAGGCGCGTACCTGACCGCCTTAGACGAGACGGGTGAAGGTCTGCCGGCCGCCACCTGGGTCGAAGATGAGCGGGCCCTCTTGCCTTTGGTACTCACCACGGGCTTCCTTGATGGGCTGAACCCCTGCGCTTTTGCGGTGCTGCTCTTCTTCATCGCTTTCTTGTTCACGCTTCGACGCTCCGCTCTTTCCGTCTGGGCTACTGGGTTGATCTATGTCGCAGCTATCTATCTGGCCTACCTGCTCATCGGCCTCGGGCTGATGCGGGCAGTGCTCTTTGCCAACGACCACCATTTCATGGCCAAGATAGGTGCCTGGTTGGTCATCGCCCTGGGGTTGATCAACGTCAAGGACTACTTCTTTCCCCAGTTGCCATTTCACCTGCGCATTCCGACTATCGCCCACGGGACGATAGAAGATCGGCTGAAGACAGCCACCCTCCCCGCGGCGGGAGTTGGTGGATTCCTGGTAGGGCTGTGCACTTTCCCCTGTTCAGGAGGCATCTATGTGGCCATTGTTGGACTGCTGGCTGCAAAAACCACCTACCTGCAGGGCGTAGGCTACCTGGGACTCTACAATCTGGCGTTCGTGTTGCCGCTGCTC
>DATEXS010000334.1:0-3829 GCA_035256725.1 Anaerolineae bacterium | reverse complement strand
CCAGTGGTCGGCGAGGGGCCGTGGACGTCGCAGTAGTCGGTGGGTGGCTGGGGGACTTCCCTCTCACGAACCCAGTCCGCCGCGTCTGGTGGATAGATCTCGAAGACTCGCTCCACCACCTCGTCGAGGGGGCAGTAAACCGTAGCCAGCTTGCCGGATGCACGGCAGATGCGGAACATCTGATGTATGTTGTCGTGCTCCGTGGGCACGGTGCCAGGAAGGAAGACCTCCCTCACTGTGGAGGGAGTGTATTGTGTGGGCAGCAACCCTGAGGTAGCATCCACCACCGCCCATTCCAAGCCTGGCGGCTCGACAAAGGGGATCACCGGCTCCGATTCCAGGGCGGCAAGCATAAAGTCATGCCAGATGGGCCCAGCACCCAGAGAGCCCGGTACGTGTTCCATAGGCTCGTTGTCGCTGTTGCCTACCCAGACCCCGGTACATAGCTGGGGGGTGAACCCGATAGTCCACGAGTCGCGGAAGTCGGTGGTCGTGCCCGTTTTGGCTGCTACGGGTCTATCGCTGCTGAGGAATAGCGGGCCACGGGATCCGAAGGCTGGCGTTCTGGCCACGTTGTCTGCCAGCATGTGGGTAATAACGTAGGACACCTGGGGGCTGAGGATCTGTCGCAACTCGGGGCTGCGATACTCCTCCAGCACGTTGCCACCGGCATCCTCCACGCGGAGGATGGCCACTGGATCCACTTCGCGATAGCCAGGCCTCAACTTCTCCTGCGAAATGGGCTGTCCGGCCATGTAGCCTCCATTGGCCAGAACACCGAAGGCGTGGGTCATGTCCAGCAGCGTGACCTCCCCCCCTCCCAGGGTGAGACTCAGCCCATAGTAGTCGCGGGTGAGGGTGGTGATGCCCATACGATGAGCGAGGTCGATGACGTTTCTCACCCCGACCCAGCTGAGGACTCTCACCGCCGCCACGTTGATGGAGCGGGCCAGCGCCTGCCTCAAACGCAAGGGGCCATTGAACTTGCGGTCGTAGTTTTCCGGAGTGTATGGGTTGGAGTAGTCCGGATCCGGAAAGGTGGTGCGTACGTCCATGACCATACTGGCCGGCGTGTAGCCCTGGAGCAAGGCCTCGGTATAGGTAAACATCTTGAAGGAGGATCCTGGCTGTCGTTCGGCGAGGGCCACATTGACCTGGCCGTCGATGTCCCGGTTGAAGTAGTCGAGGCTGCCCGCCATGGCCAATATCTCTCCGGTGGCCGGTTTGATGGCCACCACGGCGGCGTTGGAGGCGTTCCTCTCATCGGCTTGCAGTTCAGCGATGTGCCGCAGCGCGATCTCCTCGGCTGTATGCTGCAAGTCGAGGTCGATGGTGGTGTATACCTTCAGCCCACCCTGGTACAGGAGATCTGAGCCATATCGCTCCTCCAGGATCTGGCGCACATACATGACGAAGTGGGGCGCCTCAATGTCGTAGCGAACAGGAGCGTAATGGAGCTCCTCGGCCTTGGCGGCCACGATCTCCTCGTAGGTGATGTATCCCTCGCGGAACATGGCATCGAGGACGAGGTGCTGACGAATCCTGGCCTCTTCGGGGTTGGTCAGAGGTGAGTGAGTGGCTGGCGCGTTGGGGAGCACGGCCAACATCGCGCACTCCGCCAAGCTCAAGTCCTGGACTTGCTTTCCGAAGTAGTTCTGAGCGGCCGCCTCTACACCATAGGCCATGTTCCCGTAGAATACCGTATTCAGGTACCACTCCAGGATCTGATCCTTGCCGTAACGGCGGGTGATCTCGATGGCCAGGATGGCCTCCTTGATCTTACGCGAGAAGTCTCGTTGCGCTCTCTCTTCTGGCGGGATGATGACGTTCTTGACCAGCAGGGTAGTGATGGAGCTGCCGCCCTGAAAACCCTGGCCCGTGATGTCCACATAGGCGGCTCGAATCAGGCCACGGATGTTGATGCCGGGATTGGTGTAGAAGTCCTTGTCTTCGATGGCGATGGTGGCGAACATGAGGTTCTCGGGTATCTGTTCCAAGGGAACTACGGTCCGGCTTCCCCAGCGAGGGTCGAACACCTCGTAGAGAAGCTTGGTCCCAGTACGGTCATAGATCTTCGTGGTCTTGAAGCTTTGCGAGGTCTGTACCTCGATCATCTCCGGCGGCGGTACCTGTTGGGCGTAGTAGGCATACACGCCCACCACCGAGCCCAGGCTGGCGACGACGGCCACGACGAAGCTCAGGACGACCACGCCGGCCGCGGACATGCTGATCGTGGGCAACTGGTTGTTGTTCCTGGCCGCATGCCTGCGTTGGCGTCGTCTACCGATAATGAGTCGAAGATTGGAGGTCATATACGCCTTCCTGCGGAGCACAAATGGAGCCTATGGACATACTACCAGACATGGGTGCCTACTGCAAGCCCTAAGTTGAGCGGACCTGCCGGCTCAGCTGCTGCCTGCCTTCTCTGTTACCAGCAGGTGAGATAGCCCGAAGATGCGGAGGGGGGTGCTTTCGAGGCCGTAGCACAGGCGTCGCAGCGCTGACCCCAGAGTGGGATAGCGCGCACATATATTGTCATAACCAGGGTAGATCTGTGTCCAGATCACGGTGCGATGGCCAAGGTCAGACAGCAGGCTCTTGAGTTCTCCCTGGCTATAGGCGCGCACGTGGGGACACAAACGCCGGCGCACGCCCGTCGGCAGGTAGCCAACGAGGGGAAAGTTGCCGAACCGGTACTCACCCCGCCAGTAGATGCCATGAGTTTCGAACGGGTACAGACGATTGGGCGCGAAGATCACCATCCGTCCCCCCGGCGCCAGGAGCCTGTCTGCTTCCCTGACCACGCGCAGATCGTCGTCCACGTGTTCGAGGACCTCGTGGAGCAGGACCACATCGAAGGAGGCGGATAGGAAGGGAGTGCTCTCCGCCGCTGCCACGAGCAAGTTGGCCAGCCCGGCGGCTCCTTGCCGGACTCGTTCCACGTCTACGTCAATGCCATATACCAGATCGCTGAAGCGGCGTAGCTGTCCCACGTAGAGGCCCAGGCCACACCCCACATCGAGAACCCTGCGCCCACTCAGAGGCGCGTACTTGTCTATCAGGGCGAGACGCCTTTCCTGTCCAAAGCGCCAGACGTAGCTGGGGTGACCCAGCAGGGCCGCCTTGTCGTCTTCAACGGTCATGGATGGTTCTCCATCAACGCGCGCAGATACTATTTCCGCGTCTGCGGACAATCCTATGTTAGCTGAGGCCCTAGACCCTTGTCAACGACCGCCTGGGCAAGTAGAATATCCACAACGGACCTGGTCGGTTACGCTGCCGCGCTGGCGTAGGTGTGCGAGAGGCTAGCGGTGGCGTTGCCGGGCGAGGGGTTGCATCTTCCTGGGTACCACGGAGACACGAAACATGGAAGCAGCTGACTTGATCATCATCGGCTCAGGGCCTGCCGCTCTCACGGCGGCCATCTACGCCGGTCGCGCCAATTTGGCTCCCTTAGTGATCACTGGCAGGGACTTGGGTGGCAGCATGGCGCTGACCGAGCGCGTGGAGAACTACCCCGGCTTTCCGGAGGGCATCGGGGGCTTCGAGTTGGCGCAGTTGATGCGTAAGCAGGCGGAGCGCTTCGGCGGCCGTGTGGTGATGGACGAGGTGGTGCAGGTGGACCTGGGCGCCGCCCCCTTCGAGGTGAAGACCCACGCCACAGCCTACGGGGCCAAAGCTGTGATCATCGCCTCTGGCAGATCGCCCCGCAGGCTGGGGATCCCTGGCGAGGCGGAGTTCGCCGGGCGTGGTGTGTCTTCCTGCGCCACCTGCGACGGCTACTTCTACAAGGACCAGCGCGTGGTGGTTGCGGGCGGAGGCGACGCCG
>DATEXS010000333.1:0-2359 GCA_035256725.1 Anaerolineae bacterium | reverse complement strand
GCACCCGGCGCTGGCCCAGGCCTTTGCGCCAGACTAGGAAAGCTGCGATCCCCATCAGTGTGTACAGCGTAGTCCACACCGGAAAGAACACCCAGTTGGGTGGTTGAAAGGCCGGCTTCGCCAGGCCGGCATACCAGGTGGGGATGGCCGGCGTGGTGAAGATCGCTCCCAGCCCCCCAGCCAGTTGACACACTACGATGCTCACTATCAGACGCACGATGTCCCTCACGACCCCTTTTGTCATTGCACACCTCCTGTGGGTCTTTGTTTGATGCTCTGAACCAACCCGCGCCCGAGGCCTGCGAGTTCGCCCTCGGATGGGACCGCACCCAGGGCAACGATCTTGGTCATGTCTCAGCCATGCCATACGCGAGCCGCCGATACCATGAGGTACTGGCGACATCTACCCTATTCACATGGACGTGAGCTGTGCAACAGAGTAGCTATCCGCATACTATCACTGTCCTACTGCGTACACATTGCTGCCCGCACCCACGTACAGAGTGCCATCGCCACCGATGGCGGGCCCGACCAGTACCATACCTCCCTCTGGAAGGAACAAACGCCAGCGCAAGGTCCCGTCGGGGTTGATGGCGAACAGCTCCCCCTCTCGGGTGCCTACGTAAAGGACACCTGCGGCATCTATGGTGGCGGGAGAACTGAACTGAATCTCCTTTCCCTCCTCGGCCTCAGCGGTGAAGATCCAGGCCGCTGTCCCGTTCTGGTTAAGGGCATAGAGCTTGTTGGAAGTGGAGGTAACGTAGACCCTGCCCTCAGGTCCCAGCGCAGGAGTGGAATCGGCCTCCCCGCCAACCGGGGAGAAGGCCCAGGTCTGGGAACCATCGCTGGGGTTCAGCGCCTGGTAGCCCGAGCCCGTCCCGATGTGGATGGTGCCATCTGCACCCACGGCAGCACTGGAACTGATCTCGCCCAGGGATGCCTGCCAATGCAGGCTTCCGTCAGGGCTCAGGGCGTACAGGTCCCCGTTCCTCGCTCCCACATAGACGGTGCCGTCCGGTCCCAGGGTCGGCGAGAAAGGCAAACGCGAGCCCACCTCGTAGCGCCACCTCTCACCTCCATCGGGAGAGAGGGCTACCACCGATCCACCAGCGGTCTGGGGGTTACTGGCCGACAGGTAGACGGTCCCGTCAGGAGCTACCACCGGCGAACTCTCCACAATGTGTCCCTCGAGATGGTAGCTCCAGGCCACGCTGCCCTCTCGCTCGAGGGCATAGAACATCTCTTCCACCGGTGAGGCCACCCCCACGTAGACCAGGCCCTCTGGGCTCAAGGCCGGCATCCCGCTGACCTGACCGAGGGGACTGCGCCACAGCTCGGCTCCGTCAGGGTCCAGCGCATAGACGTTGCCGTCCAACGAACCGAAGTAGAGGCTCCCATCAGCGCCGATGACCGGCGAGCTAGCCAGGAGCCCAGCCCGGTACATCCATCTCAGATTCGGCTGGGCTGGACCTTGTGCCTGAGCATAGCCGGTGTGCTGCGGGTTGCCGCCGTACATGGGCCAGGGCGAAGATCCCTCCATGGGCACCAGCGTCGCCGTGGGCGAAGCCACAGGGGACGGCAAGGACACCGGCGTAGGCACCTCTCCTGGAACCTCCAGCACCAGGATACGATGATGCCCGGCGTCCGACACGTAGACCCTGCCGCCTTTATCCACAGCCACCCCCCAGGGGTCGCTCAGTTGCCCTTCGCCCAGTCTCATCACCGTGCGACCCTGAGGATCGATCATGCGGACAACGCTCTCGGCTCCATCGGCGGCGTAGAGGTAACCCTGCTCGTCTATGTCTATTTCACGAAGCTCGCCAATCTCTGTCGCCAGGACGCTAAGGAAGGTGCCGCCCGGCACATACTTGAGAATCCGTCCACTGCCGGCGTCCCCCACGTACACGTTGCCAACAGCGTCCACGGCGATCCCCTGAGGCCGACTCAGCAGCTCCGTCTCCCCGCCAGTGTCGCCAAAGGCAAACAGCAGACCTCGCAGCAGGCTGAACTTCTGAACCCTGGCGTTACCGCTATCCACCACATACAGTTCGCCGGCGGCGTCAACTACCAGGTCCGCGATTTGAGAGAACTGGCTGGGAAGGGAGCCTGGCTGACCGAAGCTCTGAAGAGGTTCTCCTCTGGCATCGAACAGATGCACCCTGTCCGAGGCGTCGCTGACGTAGATGCGACCGAGATCGTCCACCTCCACGTACCTGGGTCCTTCGAACCGGGAGTCGGCGATGGACATGAGGTAGACACCTCGCGGATCGAAGACCTGGATTCGCTGGTTTCCGGTGTCAGCCACGTAGAGGTTGCCCTGCTCATCAAGGGCCAGTCCTCGAGGAGATGAGAACTGCCC
>DATEXS010000332.1:0-8163 GCA_035256725.1 Anaerolineae bacterium | reverse complement strand
TCATTCATGAAGTGAGACATCGCTGCCTTCACCGGGATGGCATCAGTGACCACGCATACCCTGCTGCCCTGCTCGGCTGAGACGATGTCCTCCACGGCAGCCACCACTCGCGCTTGCACCTCCTCCAACGTCTCCCCACCTGGCATGCGGTGCTGGTGCGGCGTGAACCGCCAGGCGGTCAGTCCTTCGGGGTCAGCCTCCTTCAGTTCCCCGGTGGTCTTGCCGGTCCATGTCCCGAAATCCATGTCCACCAGATCGGGGAGCCTGATCACCCCTCTCCGGTGCCGTGCGGAGAGCGTGGAAGCTGTGGCGAAGGCAGCTTCGTAGGGGCTGGAGTAGAAGGAGTCTATCTGCTCTTCGCTGAGGCGCTTGCTCAGCAGCCTGGTTTGCCTGATCCCCTCGGCCGACAGGAGGTGGTCCGCAGGCCCTGGGAACAGCCTCTGTGACTCCGCGGTGGTCTGCGCAGAGACGATGAGATACAGCCTGGTGCCTGCCTGCATGTTACATTACCGCCCAGCTCCGGGTGCGACGAAAGATCATCTACCCTGGCCCGGTACGATTACGGGGCTACGGCGTCGCTCTTCCCTCCTACCGGGAACAAGAACGGAAGGACTCTCCCCTGGCTCCACCTGGCCGGGAGTGAGGACGATAGGACGTGGCTCAGCTTCTGCGGTCTCCTGGTAGGGGAGCAAGATCCTGGGTTGAGGCAACTCCCCCTTTAGCCTGAGCATGAAGTGGTTGAAGAGATAGCTTCTTTCTCTCAGTAACTGCGCCCACGAGGCCTGGTAGTGTTCCTCCTGGTATCTGGCGAACATGTCTTGCATATAGGCCTTCAGGTCGTCCTGGACTTCGGGCGGTACGAGGGCATTGATCCAGGAGAAGCGATGGGAGCCTTCCCATTCAGCCATCCGAGCTAGCAGAACATGGCCGGCCTCCAGGACATGGAGAGCAGGCGTGTGTCGCACCTCAAACTCCTCTGCCCTGAAGATGTCCAGAAGATGAACAGACCTCCCCTCTTCGACCCCCGTCACCTCGAAGGCGCTGGAGAGAGCCTCGCTGTCGGCCCGTAGCGCTTCGCGCTCATGCGCGGACAGCGTCTCGCCTCGTTGTTCGAGAAAGATCTCCACGATCCTGCGGCCGTCGACGGCGGTGCGATAGTCGTGAGCGTACCAATCCAGGAAGTTCATCACCTGGGCGGGCTCCAGGGAGCCGACCTGATCGATGTCGTAGGTCTTGTTCCAGAACAGGTCAAAGGCCATTACCAGTTCCCGCTGGAACCTGGGCTCTCTGGAGAAGTCGAGGAGCTTGTCCATCATGGTGTCCCAGGCCCGCTCGCGTCCGATGGCCTCGAATTTGCCCTCAATCTCTCTGCGCAGGCAACAGTGTTTGTATTTCCTTCCGCTGCCGCAGGGGCAGGGTTCATTCCTCCCGATCTTGCTGGCCAAGTTACCTCCGGACCCACGGATTCGCCCCCAACATGGCGCCCGGGATCGAGATTATTCTAACATAGAATCTCCCAGTATGGAAATCACATCATTTGGGCGGTGTCATCAGCTGGAGGGCAGGTTGCGGTTGCCGGCAAGGGCCATGGCCTTGGCCCTCACGAAGTCGTCAGAGGAGGCTGGACACCAGGGGAAGGGGTAGATGGAGTCGTTGTGAAGCAATGGGTCGGCCTGGTGGTCGATCAGGCCCTGGGACACGGCTTGTCTCCACTCCACCGTCCCAGGAATAGGGGAATAGAGGGTGACCTGCGCCGAGACTGCGCACTGCTGGACGAAGGAGAGGCTCTCCAGCACCTCCTGGGCTGACTGGCCCGGAAGGCCCATCAGTACGTAGCCGGTGATCTCTGTGGACCGAAAGCCAGCGTCCTTGAGGCAAGACACGGCTTGCTGGAAGTCCTCATTGGTGACCTTGGCCCCGGTGCGGCGCTGTTCGACTACACTAGATGTCTCCAGGCCCAGCCGGATAGTCTTGAATCCGGCGCGAAACATCTTGATGGCCAGGGCCTGGTCGAAATACCGCGCATGCAGGCCATTGGGGGTATGGAAACGGCAGGAGAGTCCACGGTCCAGGACCTCGTCGAGCACAACGTGAAGGTGGCTTTCCGCGTCCACCAGGAGTGCGTCGTCGTAGAAGGCGAAGTCGTCCACTCCCAGCTCTTGAGAACAGTACTCTACCTCATCGGCCACGCGACGGGGGTCCCTCTGCCGGAAGCCCTGGGGATGGAGCATCGATGAGGCGCAATAGGTGCATTGGAAGGGACACCCCCGCGAGGTCTGGATAGCCACGAATCCCTGGTTCCTTCTCAATTCGTGGAGGGGCCAGGGGAAGGAATCCAGACTCGCGGTGTAGCGAGAGTAATCGGATTGGTTGCCGGTAAGTGTGTCCACGATGCGCAGCGCCTCCAGCTCTCCTTCTCCCCGCACTACATAGTCAGCGCCCGACCTCTCCGTGGCGTGATCCGGGCACAGGGTCGCGTACACGCCTCCCAGGACGACTGGCACCCCCGGGAAGCTGGCTTTGGCCCTCTTGATGGCCTCGAGGGGCCCTGGATACCAGTAGGTCATGCCGGAGGTGACCAGGATGGCGTCAGGGCGGGCCTGGGAACGCAGTTCCTCTTGGAAGGCCTCGATGGGCAGGCCGTATCTCCCGTAACGGCGCGGCACCTGGCGTAGCACTGCTGGCTTCTCCACGACGGTCTTCAGGTACTTGCCGCATCCGTAGGCGTCATCGCGAAGCCCAGAGGGCAGTCTCGGGTGGCGCCTGTCCAGGCAGTCCACCAGGGCGACTTCGTAGCCGTTCTCCTTGAGCACCGCGGCGATGGAGAGCAGGCCCAGCGGTTCGCTCCATTCGCAGTAGGCGGCGAAATCGTAGATCCAGGGGTTGATGAGGAGTATGCGGCCTTTCATCACCTGTCTCTTGGAAGGACGAGGTGTGGCTGTCTCGAGGATTGGAGGTCGAGGCTCCGTGCCCAATCCATCGATTCTGTGCCGCATTATATGTGTTCTGACTGAGCCTCTACAAAACGCCGCCGGGAGAGGCCGTCAGGATGAAAGAGAGTCCGCACGTACAGCCTGCGCGCGGACGCTTCCTGTGGGACCAGCTGTCAGCTTACCCTACAGCAGTCATGCCCCAGCCAATCCACCGGTTGACAGCATGGGGGCTGAGTGCTATAGTACTCAAAATCGCAGACCGGGAGGAAGGAGAAGTAGATGAGGAAACGAGGACAAGTTGGATTAGTGGGGTTGGCAGTAGGGGTGACGCTGTTGTTGCTCGCCGGGTGTGCCCCCTGCAGCATTCTACCCATCCCCGGCGGCGGGCCCCAGATACAGTTCTGGGCTGAACAGGAGGTCGTGCCACCGGGGGGATGCACGAGGCTGCACTGGCAAGTGAGTTCCGGTGAGCAGTACCCCGTGTTTCTGAACGGCGGGGAGGTAGCCCCCGAGGGAGAGGAGGAGGTCTGCCTGGACGAGCCCACGACCTACGAGCTGGTGGTTGGGGTGCCTGGAGGCTCGGTCAGTCAGACCGTGTCCGTTCAGGTGGAGGAGCCTGGGCCGGAGGGCGGGCCAGAGGTGATCAACCTCATCGTCGATCCCGACGTGATTCCCCGCGGTGGTTGCGCGATGCTGCACTGGGAGATAGCGCCTCCCGAGTGGCCGGTCTTCGTCAACGGCCAGGAGGTGCCGCCCATCGGGGAGCGCGAAGAGTGTCCGGAGGCCACCACGACCTATGAGCTCTCAGTGGAAGCGCCGGGAGGGCCTTACGTGCGCGCCGTGACTCTCCGTGTGGAGGGTCCTGGCCCTGAGCCCACGCCGCAACCGTCGGCCCCACCAGCGGCCACGGCAACCACGCCGCCGCCGGCACAGCCCACGGCGACCCAGCCACCACCGGCGCAGCCGACGGCGACCACGCCACCGCCGGCACAACCCACGGCGACCCAGCCCCCGCCGACGGCTACGCCAACCACCTTCGTCGCGGTGTGGGGACAGTGTTCCTGGGTGAAGGTGCACCCGACGATCAACAGCCACCAGCCGGTGACCTGGTGCTCCAACGGGAGTTTTCTGACCGGCCTGGACCTTGATCGCGAGGGATCGTATGACGCGATGGATTCCCCCGTAGTGGGGCAGGCGCAGTGCTGTCCCCTAAGCGCGGCCCAGTTCAGTCCCTGGGGCCAGTGTTCCTGGGTGAAGTATGGCAACTCAGGTGCTGAGAGTCATCAGGCCAAACCCTTGTGTCCGAATGGGCAGTATCTGACGGGCCTGGATCTCGATCGCTACGGAGGAGCGGATCCCTTGGACTCCCCCGTGATAGGGCAGGGTTTCTGCTGTCCGCTGGGCGATCCCAAGTACACCGGTTGGGGCTCATGTTCCTGGGTGAAAGTGGAGCAGGCGGGGATCAATAGCCACCAAGCCGTGACGTGGTGCCCCAACGGAAGTTTCTTGACTAGCCTGGATCTGGATCGCGGGGAGGCGGGCATAGATGCCCTTGACTCTCCCGTCGTGGGACAGGCATACTGCTGCAGCCCGAAATGAGCTTTCGGAGACACCACTGACGCTGGCGCGGAGGATTACCGTGCGCGGCGTCTGGTCTACCGCCACAACAGCCCCCGCGATCGCGGGGGCTGTCTTTTTCCTCCTTACAGGAACTCACGGAACCTGTCCTGGTCTCGAAATCTCGCTGGTTGTGCCAGCGTCACGACCCTTTGACATTCGTAGAGGAACCTGTGACAATCTGCGAAGCTGTTTCCGGTTATGGGCTTTGGGGTTTGTCAGTACAGAATGGAAGGGTGAAGGGGAGGAAGATGGAGAAGCACAGATGGGCCAGACTGCTGAGTATGCTGATGGTCATGGCCTTCCTGGTCTCCGCAGGCGCGGTGAGCTGCGGACCGACGGCGGGACCGCCGCCGCGACCGGCTCCGGGAGGACCACCGGGAGGTGAGCAACCTCCTGGCGAGCAGCTACCAGGAGAGCAAGTGCCGGGAGGTCCGGCCCTAGGGGGCGAGTTGCAGCTCGTTCTCGTGGCCGACCCCGATATGGTACCCCAGGGCGGGTGTGCCATGTTGCACTGGGAAGTCGCTCCTCCGGGGGAATACCGGGTGCTCCTGAATGGGCAGGAGGTGCCGCCGATGGGTGAGCAGCAGGTATGTCCTCCGGGGACCACGACTTATGAACTGCGGGTGGAGACACCTGGGGGTCCGCAGACACGGACCGCAACCGTCAACGTTGGGGGCGGGCCTGGGGTAGGTCCCGAGGGGACACCGCCTGGGGGAGGGCCGGGTCCGACGCCACAGGGGCCCGGGCCAGCGCCTACAGGGGCACCAGGGGAAGGATGTGCCGGTGCTCCGACGTTCACTTACTTCACGGCCTCTGCGACCTCCATCAGTGCGGGTCAGCAGGTTCAGTTGAGCTGGGGTGAGGTGAGGGACGGGACAAGCGGCCCGTTGGTGGGGTCGGTGGTGCTTAGCCCGGGGGGCTTTGGGGAGGTGGGCTCGCCTGGTTCGCGATGGGCGAGTCCTACGACGACGACGACGTATAGGCTGACGGCGACCGGGTGCGGGGGGACAGCGACGAAGGATGTGACTGTGACCGTGGGAGGGGGAGCGCCCGCGGCGACCTCCACGCCTCACCCAGGTGGGCCTACGGCCACGAAACAAGCGGCCACGTCTACCCCTGCCATAATTCTGACTGCTGTGCTGATCCCAGTGCCCGCGGCCACGGCCACGGCTACGACCGGGTCCACAACCTCGGCCGTGCGGTTGACCAACAAGTGCGGCAGGTACATTGAGAGTGTTTACATCAGAAAGTCGGGGGAGTCCAGTTGGGGCAGTGATCGGCTGGGCCAGAACGAGTATCTAGGGCATGGAGAGGCCCGCACTTTTCAGCTCGCACCGGGCGACTACAACATGAGGGCTGAGTGCTGTGGCCAAAAAGTGGTGTCCGAGCATTCCGTGAGTCTGTCGTCGGGTACGTACGACTGGACCGTTATCGCTGCGCTGGACATTCATAACGACACGGACCGCGGGATCACCGAGATCTACATCGTGCCCTCGACTCAGGCTGGTTGGGGCAATAACTGGCTTCCCCCGCAGCCATCCTGGCCCGGGTGCAGCTTGATCGGCTACGATTGGTTACCCTCGGGCTGGGTGTGGCGCTGCTATTTCTCCCCTGGCTCCTATGACCTGCGAGCGGTTACTGACCAGGGCCAGGTATATAGCACGCAACAGGCGAATCTTCAGGGCAATTCCGCCTGGTTCGTCAAGACACAGTTCTGGACCCCTCCTGCGGACTAACAGTCGCGGAGAAGACCGACCAGAGGAGACTTGCTAGGCAGCCCCCGCGAGAGCAGGGGCTGCCGTTGTTTGTTGGGGTGAACCTCACGCAGTGTGAGGACGAAAGAGATCTCTGTGGCGCATTCTCCACAGCACCCCCACCGGATATCCCACCATCTTGGCCAGGTCTCCCCAGAGGCGGATGATGGGCACCCAGAGGATGGCCTTGATCTTGTCCGCCAGTGGAAGGCCGCGGAGCAGCGGCCACAGCCGCCGGTATGGGGTCCAGAGATATGCCGCAGCGCCCCCTATGAGCATCACCCACCACACTGGGTGTTGGACCACTCCCAGGGTTACTACCAGCGGAATGCCCACCAGGTAGGTGAGATAGCGGGTGGCATGCCGCCTGCGCCACAGGTCTGCCTTGCCGTCCCCTCGGGCGTACTGGTAGTACTGGCGCCCGAAGGCCCGAAGGCTCCCCCGGGGGCGAAAGTAGGCCACGGCCTCGGGGGCGAAGTGGAACTTGTGTCCGGAGTCGAGTAGGGCGAAATCGAAGACCAGGTCCTCGCAGAAGTCCAGCCACTCGGGATAGCCACCCACCTTCTCCCAGGCTTCCCTGCGGAAGGCCACAGAGCGGCTCGAGGGGAGGAAGCGCTTGGGGTCCACGTCGCCTTCCACGGGGAGGACCGTGGCTCCCATGGCTACCTCGAAGGGGGTCTTCGGGTCGGGGAGGAAGAAGCCGCTCACTACATCTATGGTGGGGTCCTCGTCGAGCGGACGGGTGAGTTCCTCCAGCCACTGGGGCACGAGAGACACGCCCGCGTCGGTGCTGGCGATGATCTGCCCGCAGGCAGCCCTGATGGCCTCGTTTCTTCCCTGGGAGATATTGGCCCCATCGCGGACAAGCAGCTTGATGGGCAGGAGTTGGTCGCTGTTCTCGATCCGCTCCACGGTGCCGTCGGTGGAGCCACCATCGACGATGACTACCTCGGAGGGGAGGACCGTTTGCCGCGCCAGGGAGTGCAGCAGCCCGTCGATGGAGGCGGCTTCGTCCTTGACGGTGACGATGACGGAGACGTCACTGGGGCACACTGTGCTCTTCGGGAAGTCGTTCTTCGGGCGGGGTGGCGGGCAGGCGCTGCCTACCCGTCTTGCTCCCACAGTAGGCACAGACGGTCCACTCTAGCTCCATCAGGCGTTGGCAAGTGGGGCACTTCTTCCTGAGCTGGGTATAGCACTGGGGACAGACGATAAAGTCCTTCTCGATAAGTTGCTTGCAGGATGGGCAGACGTCCACGTCCTCGATGCCCTGGAGGAGCACCTCCTCCTCCAGAGATCGCTCGTAGGCCTCCGCGAGGGTCTCCCGCGGCCGGAGGATCAGGTAGAGGATCAGGCCCGTGATGTCCAGCGGTGGAGGCGGCACCACCAGCAGAGTGCCCAGGGCCTGGGTGAACAGGTCTCTGGAGCGAGAACGAACGTCGCGGAAGGTCCAGATGATCAGGCTGAACCAGAAAGCCACGAAGTAGGCACCGAGGATCCAGAACAACACCTGGCCGAGCAGCCCCAGCGTGGCGATGAGTTCGGTGAGATCAGGGATCTCTGGCATGTATGTCTCCTTGCAGGAGCGTCTATCTAGGCTGACGCGAGTTACCTTGATTTATACCAGAAGTGGGGTCATGGGGCAAGCAGGGTGCGCCAGAGGGCATCGAGACGCCGATCGGATTCTCGCCACACGGGGACGGTGCAGATTGTAGGGGCGACTCGCCGACTCGCCCCTACGAAGACCTTCAGCGGGCTACTGCTTGTTCTCCTCGTTGATCGGTCCTATTTCGCCGTCGGACTACTTCCTACTCTCGACAATCTCTTTCGCCCAAGCGCCAGCGCGATCGAGCTCG
>DATEXS010000331.1:0-4942 GCA_035256725.1 Anaerolineae bacterium | reverse complement strand
GCTCCGCTCCTGAAGAACCGCTGAAGCATTTGCAGACAATTGGCTGAGGAAGGGTTGGGCTATGCTCGGTTTAGGAATACTAAAGGGGATGTCGGTCACCCTGAGGCGCTTCGTGGACACCTACGTGGGCGATCTCAGGCAGTTTCCCAGGAGGTACTCCCGTGGTGGGGTCTACGAGAGGATGGGCATCACAGAAAGAGGCGCCTTCACCATTCAGTAACCCGAGGAAAGGGTGCCCATGTTCCCGCGTTATCGCGGCCCCCTGATGATGCTCACCAGCCCGGAGAAGGACCTCACCAAATGCATCGCCTGCGGGCTTTGTGAGCGGACCTGTCCCACGCAGAGTATCAAGGTCACCCGTGCCGAGGAGAAGGTCCAGGACCAGAACGTGCCCGACTCCTACGAGTACGACATGAATACGTGTATGTTCTGCGGATTCTGCGTCCAGATCTGCCCCACCGGTGCTCTGGCCCATTCGCCAATGCTGGAGGTCGGCGCCTACAGCAAGGGCCAGGCCTTGATCCTCAAACTGGGGCAAATGCTGGAGATGGGCCGCAAATACGCCCCTGAGGGGGTGTGGCCCGTGGAGGAAAAGGAGGCAGTGGCGTCATGACTCTGGTCCAGATCGTTTTCCTGGTCCTGGCTGTCGCCGCCATAGGCTCAGCCGTCGGGGTGGTCACCAGCAAGAATATCTTGTATAGCGCGCTACTCCTCATCGCCTGCCTGTTCGTGATTGCCGGCTTCTATGTCCTCCTGGAGGCGCCTTTCCTGGCCGCGGTCCAGGTACTGATCTACGTGGGCGCCATCGCCGTGCTGATCATCTTCGCCGTCATGCTCACGGAGAATCTAATGCGCAAGCAACGCGCCTGGAACGAACAGTGGTGGGTGGCCCTCCTGGTCGCATTGGCCCTGGCTGCCGTCCTGCTGTACGTCGTGGTCACCGCCCAGTGGCAGCTATCCGCCGCGGCCACGCCCGGTGATGCCATAGCCGCGCTGGGCCAGTCCCTGATGAGCACATACGTCCTTCCCTTCGAGGTCGCTTCTGTCCTTCTGCTCATGGCCCTGATAGGGGCCATCATCATCGCCCGTGAGGAGAGGAAAGAGGGGGAGTAAGGAGCCGACAAGATGATACCTTTGAGTTGGTACCTGATCGTAGCTGCCATCATTTTCTGCATTGGGCTGTACGGCGCCCTGGCCCGGCGCAACGCCATCGGCGTTCTGATGGGCATTGAGCTCATGCTCAATGCGGTGAATATCAACCTCATCGCCTTCTGGCGATACATCACGCCGGAAGTGCTGACCGGCCAGGTCTTTGCCCTTTTCGTGATCACTGTCGCTGCCGCAGAGGCGGCCATCGGCCTGGCCCTGATCATCTCCATCTTCCGCAATCGGGAGACGGTCACCGTCGAAGATCTAGACATGATGAAGTGGTAAGACATCGCCCCTGTTGGCGAAAAGCTAGCCGAGCAAAGAGGTGAGTATGGAAGGTCTTATCCGTCTGGTACCCCTCATTCCCGCGATTCCCTTGCTGTCCTTCGCCGTCATCGCCATCTACCTGAGGCGATACCACAAGCTGAGCAGCTACGTGGCGGTGGCCGCTATCTTCATCTCCTGGCTACTCTCCATGGTCATCGTCCTCAGCGCCGTCGCGCAGATGCCGCATTTCGCGGAAGAACCTGCCGTGCATCTGACCTTGCTGCGCGTCCCCACGGGTGGCACAAGCCTGGACATCGGCGTGCAGATCGACCCCCTGACCGTGGCCCTGCTGTTCATGGTACCCACCGTCTGCCTGATGATCTTCATCTATTCCACGGGCTATATGCACGGTGACCCGCGCTACTCTCGGTTCTTCGCTTACATCAGCCTGTTCACCACCGGCATGCTGGGCCTGGTGGTGGCAGACAACCTCCTGTTGCTCTTCATCTGCTGGGAGGTGATGGGCCTTTGCTCCTACCTCTTGATCGGCTTCTGGTTTGAGAAACCCTCGGCAATGTGGGCTGGGCTGAAGGCCTTCATCACCACCCGCATCGGCGACGTGCTGCTGATGTTGGGCATGGTCTTGCTCTACACCCAGACCGGGGCCCTGAGGTTCGAGACGGTGTTTGCGGGAGTGGAGCGCCTGGCGGAGACCAACCCCACCCTGATGTACGTCACCGCGCTGCTGGTCTTCGGCGGCGCGGTGGGCAAATCCGCGCAGTTTCCGCTCCACGTCTGGCTGCCCGACGCCATGGAGGGTCCCACCCCGGTCTCGGCGTTGATTCACGCGGCGACCATGGTCGCCGCCGGAGTCTTTCTCGTGGCCAGGATGTTCCCCATCTTCGTGGTCCTGTCGGGGATGCCCGCTCTGGCCTGGGTGGCGGCCATCGGCGCCTTCACTGCCTTCTTCGCTTCCACCATCGCCATCGCCCAGGACGACATCAAACGGGTGCTGGCTTACTCCACCATCAGCCAGCTCGGGTACATGATCATGGCCCTGGGCCTCGGTGGCTTCGTCGCCGCGGTCTTCCACCTGATCACCCACGCCTTCTTCAAGGCCCTGCTCTTCTTGGGCTCAGGCTCGGTCATTCACGGAGTGGGCACCAACGACATGATGGAGATGGGCGGCCTGCGCAAGAAGATGCCCTACACCTTCTGGACCTTCTTGATCGGCATGCTGGCCCTCGCCGGGGTCCCGCCCCTGGCAGGATTCTGGAGCAAGGATGAGATCCTGGCCGTTGCCTTCGAGCAGAACATGCTCATCTGGGTCATGGGCACCCTGGCTGCCTTCATCACGGCCTTCTACATGACCAGGCAGGTGTTTCTCACCTTTATGGGCCAGCCTCGCAACGAGGAGATCCATGCCCACGAAAGCCCTCCTGCGATGTACGTACCCCTCATCATCCTGGCTATTGGGGCGGTGCTCATCGGCCTGCTCGGTGTGCCCGCGGAGTTGCCTGTCCTGGGTCCGTTGTTGGGCAACAACCCCTTCCACCACTTCCTGGCCGAGCAGTTCAGCCAGTGGCACTACGTACACCTGC
This sequence comes from Anaerolineae bacterium, assembly GCA_035256725.1. Classification (GTDB taxonomy): domain Bacteria; phylum Chloroflexota; class Anaerolineae; order UBA7937; family B3-Chlor; genus JAUVXJ01. The sequence goes on along the minus strand of DATEXS010000331.1, from coordinate 1,925 downwards.
CTCATGTCGGCTTCAACGCCCTGGTGATGCTCATTTCCGTGGTGATGGCTGGCGGAGGAATCGCTTTAGGCTATCTCGTCTACGGCCGCAAGCCTCTGCAGGCTGGCCAGAGAGATCCGTTGGAGCGGATGGGCGCGGTCTGGACTCTGCTCAGGAACAAGTACTACATTGACGAGATCTATCGCGCCACCATCATCCGCGGGACCATTCTTCTGGCTGATCTCTTCTTCAAGTTCGACCAGGGCGTGATCGACTTCATAGTCAATCTGATCGGCAAGCTCACGGAGCGCTGGTCCTACGTCAGCGGCCTCTTCGACACCTACGTCATCGACGGCATCGTCAATGGCGTGGGCAGAGTGACCTCCGCCGTAGGTCAGGAGTTGCGCTACATTCAGACCGGGCGCGTGCAGAACTATCTGGTCATCGTCGTCATCAGCGTGGTCCTGCTGATGGGCGTGTTCCTGTACATGTAGGTAGACTTCGAGGAGGATGTGTAAATGGAAGGCTTCCCAATCCTGACCGTGATCACCTTCACCCCGCTGCTGGGGGCGCTGGTGGTACTGGGTATCCCCAAGGACAGAGAGAGGGCCATCAAGCTCTTCGCCGTCCTGTTGAGCCTGATACCCCTCGTTTTGTCCGTCGTGGTTTGGTTCGGCTACGATTTCCAGAGCGCGACTCTCCAGTTCAGGGAAGAGTACCAGTGGATACCCGCGCTGAGCATCAAGTACCGCATGGGGGTGGACGGTCTCAGCGTGCCCATGGTCTTCCTCACCGCCCTGTTGACCGTCATTTCTCTGTACTACTCTTCCCACGTGATCAAGGTGAGGGTGAAGGAGTATTTCTTCTTCTTCCTTCTGCTGGAGATGGGCATGATGGGGGTCTTCACCTCCCTCGACTTCTTCCTTTTCTACGTGTTCTGGGAGATCGGCCTGGTGCCCATGTTTTTCCTCATCGGCGTGTGGGGAGGCGAACGCCGGGAGTACGCGGCCATCAAGTTCTTCCTTTATACACTGGCCGGAAGCGTGCTCATGCTGCTGGCCATCCTGGCCATGTACTTCAGTGAGGGCACCTTCGATATCATCGAGATGGCCGCGCGCCAGCCCTTCTCCGACAATTTCGTGTTACAGGCGCTGGCCTTCTGGGGGGTCTTCGCTGCCTTCGCCATCAAGGTGCCGTTGTTTCCCTTCCATACCTGGCTCCCCGATGCCCACGTGGAGGCGCCAACGGCGGGAAGCGTGATCCTTGCTGGCGTGCTCCTCAAGCTGGGCTGCTATGGTTTTCTGCGCATCCTCCTGCCCATCTTCCCGCAGGCCTTCCAGATGTATGCCCCGATCATCGCCGTGCTGGCCCTGATCAGCATCGTCTATGGAGCCCTGGTCTCCATGGCCCAGTGGGACCTGAAGAAGATGATCGCCTACTCTTCGGTCAACCACATGGGATACGTGATCCTGGGCGTGTCCGCCGCGGCCTACGCCGGCTCCAACATGGCCAGCAACCCCGCCCTGCTGGATAGCGCCACGATGGCGGTCAACGGTGCCGTCATGCAGATGTTCAACCACGGCATCATCACGGGAGGGCTGTTCCTCCTGGTCGGTGTCATCTACGAACGAACGCACACCCGGGATTTGAAGGCCTTCGGCGGGCTGGGGACGAAAATGCCCCGCTACTACGCCATCATGCTCACCACCTGCCTGGCCTCGCTGGGGCTCCCCGGGCTGGCCGGTTTTGTGGCCGAGTTTATGGTCTTCAGGGGGGCTGTGGCCATCATCCCCTGGATCACGGTCTTGGGCGTCCTGGGCGTGGTAATCACCGCGGCCTTCTTCCTGTGGAAGGTCATCCAGGGTATGTTCCTTGGTCCTGTGACTGAGAAATGGGCCGCTTTACCCGACATGGAACGATATGAGATCCTGTGTATGGCGCCCTTG
>DATEXS010000330.1:0-2237 GCA_035256725.1 Anaerolineae bacterium | reverse complement strand
CAGTGGCGACCAAGCCAGAGCGAAACTGGCCCAGATACTCTCTGACGACTGCGCGCCTCTGGCCCCCCTGGACGAACTGGAGCGCCGCCTTGGAGTGGAAAGCTTCCCACCAAGTGTTTGTGAGGAAGCATGGCTCTACCTGGCCAACGCTTTCGATGTTGACGGGCGCGGGCTTTTCGTGGAACCAGCCCTCGAGAATCTGGCTATCGCCCAAGACTATGCACTTCTGCAGAGCGTCTTGCCCCACGTGATCACCGGGCGGCTGGAATCATCAAGGGTGCGGAGCGATGAGGTCAAAGAATATCTGGCGCCGCGCTTCCCACGAGCCTATGCCTGGATCGAGGAACTGTCCAGACAAGACTTGGAGATATTGCCGGAAACGCGAGCCGGGTTCGCGTCCGCACCTTCATCAGCGAAGGCCAGAACGGCTGCCGCTGAAACGGCGCTGTGTAGATAAGAGAAGCTGTAAGGCTACCGTCACAGGCGGGAGGACCGCCGGCGCGGGGGTTGGCGTCCCGCTTGAGTGGATTGACCATCAGCATAAAGAGAAGTGATCCCTGAGAAGATCGCGTGTGATCCTACTTTCCTTGCTGGGGGAGGTCGTCCTCATAGTGGAAGCTTGCGCGATCGGTGGACAAGTTACACAGCCAGCGTTCGGCGCCAAGACGCTGGCGACACAGGTGGTGCCAGTCAAGGGTGGTGGCAGAAATATCGACGTCAACGCTGCCGGGCCTGCTAGCGTGCTTGAGACCAAGGACTTTCTAGTTTTCAACGTGCATATCCCCTACGAGGGTGAGATTGAGGGGACAGACCGCCTGGTCCCATACAGGGAGAAAACGGCACAGCGATGAAGATCCGGGACTTCTATGCCCGATCCCCAGTCACCTATTCGTTTGAGGTATTCCCGCCCAAGACAGACCGGGGGGTCCTCGAACTCTACCATACAATCGCCGAACTCAAGGACCTGGGCCCCAGTTTTGTCTCGGTCACCTTCGCCCCTGACCGGAGCAGCCGGGACAGGACTTTCCGGATCGCAGCTCACGTAAAGAAGAAGTTGGACCTGGAGTCCATGTTCCACTTCACCTGCATCGGCGCCACCAGAGAGCAGATCATCCACGACCTGGACATGGCCCGTGACCTGGGTCTGGGAAACGTCCTGGCTCTGCGCGGAGACCGGCCAACGGAAGCACCTTCCATCCCGGCCAGGAACGCTTTCGACTATGCCTACCAACTGGTCCTGCTCATAAAAGAACGCTACGACTTCGGCATCGGCGTCGCCGGTCACCCTGAAGGGCACATCGAATGCCCGGACAAGGAGAGGGATCTACAGCACCTCAAGCTGAAAGTGGAAGCTGGCGGCCAGTTCGTCATCACCCAGGTCTTCTTCGACAACAACCACTTCTACGACTTTGTGGAGGGCGCGAAAAGAGCAGGCATCGACGTCCCCATTGTCCCCGGCATCATGCCCATCCTCAACCTGCCCCAGGTGAACCGCTTTGCGGACCTCTGCGGGGCTACCATTCCGCCTAGGCTGGCGCGCGATCTGGAGCGTCTGGGCAGTGACGACGCGGCGGTTCGGAAACTGGGCATCGACCACGCCACTCAGCAATGTCTTGGACTCTTGGAACGAGGTGTGCCGGGAATTCACTTCTACTGCCTGAACCGTACCACAGCGGTCAGAGAGATCTTCAAGAACCTTGGCCCTCGCTGGTCTTCCCCCGGTGGCAACCAGGACTTCTCGAAACAGACACTTGAGGTGGAGATGGCGTGAGACCCGGTGTGTGGCTTGGAGTTGGCCAAGGAAAATGGCGGTCGGCATCCGTAAGTACAGAGTTGCGTCCTACTACTTCCGTTCTAACGCGTGTCGGATCAAGTATGCGGAGACCCTGGACGAACATCTGACACCGGCGGCTTACTGAGGGAGAGGATTCTCTCCTGGAACTCACCTTGCCGAAGGGTTACTTCGTGCTCATGGCAGCCCAGTAGTTGATACAGTATCTGTGAGGCAATTGCCTAGTGGACGTTCCAACAAGAGATGTTGTCAAACAGAGACGAGTGCCAATCTCGGTGGCGCTGATCAGCCTGCTGATCGGGGCGCTGGCGGTAGTAGCCTTCGTTTCTAGGACTGCCACCAATTCGCCAGGTCAAATCGAGTTGAGCGCAACCGAGTTCGATTTCGGGATCATCCCGAACACAGAGGCGGTGAGCCAGGTGTTCCAGGTGCGTAATGTGGGCCA
>DATEXS010000329.1:0-3341 GCA_035256725.1 Anaerolineae bacterium | reverse complement strand
CATGGTGTTGAAACCCCCCAATTCACCCGCCATGAGATGAGTGATCCTCTTTCCCGACTCGGCCGCCACCTGCTGCATCCGTTTGAAGGACTCGACTGTCTCCGGAAAAGACTTGGCCTCCATGAACGCCTTTGGCGAGCCGAATTCGGCGACCATCACCGCCGAATCATCGCCTCCCATTTCTGTGTGAGGGATCAGCGTCACCTGAGCCTTGTGAAGAGACACGAGTTCATCCAGAAGCCTGAGGCCGTCGCTGGGCGAGCCTCCTCCTCCAGAGCCCAAGAAGGCCGCCCCGGTGATGATATCCCTCAACTCCTGCTCCCCTATGGTCATCGACATGGGTATACCCTCCTTTCCACCGGATAGTTTTCCACCCCTCCCCGCAACACTAGCAGCCGCTTGCCTCCACCCCTACCCTGGGGCGTTCCGGTCAGTCTCCGGACTCTCTCAGACGGTCCTCTATGGGCACGTAGTCGAAGTCGAAACCGAAATGCCTGGGGCCCAGGAGTTCGATTCCCCTGGGCGTGCGATGGGCGTGGTGGGCCTTCCGCCCGATCACGGCCACCCGATCTCCCTCGGAGAAATCGTAGCTGATCGCGGGCTCCCCATCCTCCAGATGCACCATGATCAGCGCGTCCGGGCTGGTCACGAAAGGTTTGCCGTCCAGCCAGGTCACGTGGTACTCGTTCTTGTACCAGATCTCGAAGCTGTGACCCTCGAAGTCGGCCACACCCCGTAGTTGATGGCTCCCCAATCCGAAAGCCAGGGAGTCCCCCTCCGCTATCTGGGACTGGGTGATTTCGCCGGCGAACAGCAGCCATCCCTCGGCCTGTCGGGTGGCCTCTGCCACCGGGTCACCGCCGGACTCTCGAGCTTCCCTGATCGCCCTGCCCACCCGAAAGGCCTGGGTGAGAGTGCCTGCCGCCAGCAGGTCTCTGGCCTGTTTGACCTGTAGCAGGTAGCAGGACACGCCGACGCCCCCGTAGGCGGCCAGGACGATATGGCGCCCGATCCGGTCTGCCATAGCGGTGCTCACTGTCTGCTTCAGGATGGCCACATCTCCCCATCGGGTGACGAAGGACATGGGGGTCACGCCCACTCCGCTGACCTCTGGTATGGTCTGGGGCACCTCCGGGATGGCTCGACCGCCGGCGTAGTCGCCGTCTACCACGGGCACGCCCAGTTCCAGGGCCGTCGCTATGGGCACGGGCACGTTGCTGGCCCCTACCTCCACTGGTACGATGGCCTCCACCTTGACCCCAGCGCTGTCTTCGAGGGCGCGGACAGCGGCCACCATGCGGCCCAGGGCATCGTGTTTCTCCTGGGTGCAGCCAAGGGCCGCCAACTCCTCGGTGATGCCCGCCGGTCCACTTCTGCCCCCCATGCCCGCCACCGTCGCGGTCCAGGCCCCCTCTGGGAGCGAACCGATGTCCGTCCACTCGATCTCTCGCCCGCGCTCGAGCTGATCCAGGAGCAAGCGCAGGCCTATGTCTGGTCTCCCCCCGCCTCCGGTCCCCAGGAAACAGAGGCCGCGCACGAAATCCTCACAATCCTGACGGCTTCGCAGAACTACGTCCTCCATGTTGATCTCCTTTCCGGTCCCGAGGGTCTCCGAGGTTGCCTGTGGCCAGCGCCTCAGAGGCCGAATTATTTTACCCGCTGCTCGATGGGAACGTAGTCCAGGTCGAAACCGAAGTGGCGTGGCCCCAAGGCCCGGATTCCTTCCTTCGTCCGGTGGGCCTGATGTGCCTTCCGTCCAATGACGGCCACGTGATCTCCCACGGAGAAATCGTAGCTGATGGCTGGTTCGCCGCTCTCTCTCTGTACGATGATCATCGAGTCAGGACTGGTCACGAAGGGTCTATCGTCGAGCCAGCTCACGTGGTACTCATTCTTGTACCACACGCTGAAGTTGTGGCCCTTGTAGTCGTGCAGGCCTTTCAGTCGGTGGGTGCCGACGCCGAAGGCTAAGGATTCCTCGTCGGCAACCTCCATGGCGGTGATCTCGCCCTCGAAGAGCAGCCACCCGCCAACGGCCTTGATGGCCTCGGCGACTGGGTCTCCTCCCTTATCGCGAGCTTCTCGAATGGCCCGACCAACCTCAAGCGCCGCGGTCAGGGTATCCCTGGCTACGACATCCTTCACCTGTCGTGCTTGCATCAGATACCAGGAGAACCCTACACCTCCGTAAGAGGCGACCGTGATCATGCGCCCGATACGATCGGCCATCGCCGAGCTGACCGTCTCTTTTAGTATGACTACATCGCCCCAGCGGGTAACGAAGGACATGGGGCAGACCGGTATCCCCTTCAGCTCGGGTAGGGCCTGGGGCACTTCGGGGATGGCCCGCCCGCCGGCGTAATCCCCATCCACCACCGGCACGCCGAGCTCCAGCGCGGCGGCGAGGGCCGCGGGCACGGCGCTTCCCCCTGTCTCCCCAGGCACGATAGCGTCCACCTTCACTCCCTCGGAACCCTCCAGGGCCCGCACCGCAGCCACGGCAAGGCCCAGGTGGTCGTACTTCTCCTTCAGACAGCCCAGTTGTTCCAGTTCCTCCTGCGTGCCGCCCGTCCCGGCCCTACCGCCCATACCAGCGACCGTGACCGTCCAGGCTGTCTCTGGCAGGCTACCAAGATCCACCCACCGAATCTCGCGGCCGACCTCTAACTGGTGCAGTAGGAGCTGGAGACCTGACGAGGGTGGACCTCCTCCGCCGGCCCCCCTGAAGCAGAGTCCCCGAACCAGATCCTCACATTCCTGTCGAGTCCGCAACGAAGCGTTTCCCATCGCCACCTCCTTCGGACGTATTGAAAATCACCCGGTCTGTGGGCAAACAAAGAAAGGGCCGTCGAGTTCCTACATCAAAGACCCGACGGCCCTGCCTTTTCTTCCCTCTCTCCCCCCAACGGGCGCAGACGCAGTGTACGCTGCTCCGTTCACCACGATGGCAGATTATACCCGGGCGGCTGCCGGGGGTCAAGGGTGGCCGCGGGACGTGCCTTCCTTGGCGCCCATATCACTCTGTGCTAGTATCAGCACAGCGGTTGCCACGTGCCGGGGAGGTGGGCAGTGGGTCTGGCCAGAGGGGCACGTCCGGTCAAGCTGATCGTGGGTATGATCGCTCCCCTAGAGCAACTCTTCGAAGCTGCACGCAGGGAGCTGACTGGAGCCTATGGCCCTGTTGACCGCGTGAGCCCTGTGTGGCCCTTTGACTTCACCGCCTACTATGCCCAGGAGTTTGGCGAGAACCTCCTCCGCCAGTTCCTCAGTTTCGTGGAGCTGATGGACCCCGCCAGGCTGGCAGAGATCAAGCTGCGCACCAACGCCTTGGAGCAGGACCA
>DATEXS010000328.1:0-3305 GCA_035256725.1 Anaerolineae bacterium | reverse complement strand
GGGGGGATTATGCCAAAGGAAAAGAAGAGGGCTGGTCAGGCACTTGTGGAGGCCCTGCTTGCAGAGGGCGTGGAGGTGGTCTTCGGCCTGGCCGGCTCACATATTCACGCCATCTGTGACGCCCTCATCGATGCGCCGGGGATCAGGTTTGTGGTCTGCAAGCATGAGAATAACGCTGCCCTCATGGCAGACTTGTATGGCCGCCTCACTGGGCGGCCCGGGGTGTGCCTGGTGACCGCGGGCCCAGGGGCCACCAATTCCATGACCGGCGTGGCCCAGGCGTTCGCCGTGGGATCTCCCCTGATTCACATCAGCGGGACGGTCCCCCGGGGAGCGAAGAAGGGCTCCTTTCATGGCGTGGACAGGCCAGACTTCCTGGAGCGGGCTTTCAGCGACGTGACCAAGTGGTCTGTGGAGATAGACGAGGCCGAGGACATCCCTAGAGTCTTGGCAGAGGCCTTCTCCCTGGCCTGCCAAGGACGACCAGGGCCCGTGCACATAGATCTCCCGGAGGACCTGCTGGGGGAACCGCCCACAGAGGTCTGGGGGTACGAGCGGCAGACCAGTGGTGCCGTCCCGGACCGCGATCTGGTTGAGCGCATAGCGAAGACGATGCTGGCAGCGACCAAACCGATGATCTGCGCCGGTGTCGCCGTGCGTGGTTCGGAGGCCGGCGCCGACCTGGTGCAGGTGGCCGAGCGGTTGGGTGCTCCGGTCACCTTCAGCCGTAACGCCACAGACGTGTTCCCGTCAATGCACCACCTGTGCGCCGGCGCGTTCAACTCCTACCCGGATAATCCCTTCCCTCTGCAACTGGTGGAGCAGTCGGATGCGCTTCTGGTCATCGGCATGCGAGGGGACACCGCTGCCGCGGAACTGCTGAGAGCGAAGGCACCAGGCGAGTCCATCTTCCTCGTGCCGGAGGGCGAATCATCGGTTGTGGAGGGAGCCAGCATGAGTGCGACCGTGGACTGCAAGGCGTTGCTATCATTGCTGAAGGACCACATCGTCGCGCGGAAGAGCGAGGGCATCGGCTGGGCGGGCCAACGCATAGCCGAGGTGAGGGACTTGTTGCGAAGGGGTCTGGAACGCGAGGTAGAGAGCTACCGTGGACACAGGCCCTTGCACTTCGGCCTGGCAGTGAAGGAGCTGATCCCGCTGCTAGACGACGACGCTCTGGTGTTGGGAGACATAGGGACGCATGGGGTGTGGGCTTCTCGGTGTTTCGAGCTGTGCGGGGAGCAGACCTACCTGGAGCCAGGTTCGTGGGGGGCCATGGGCTTCGCGCTGCCGGCAGCTATCGCAGGCAAACTCATGCAGCCCGATAGGCAAGTGGTGGGAATCACGGGAGATGGGGCCTTCCTGATGTCGTGCAGCGATTTTGGAACCGCGCTGGAGTTGGGCACCAAGATCGTGCTGGTAGTCCTCGACGATCGCCAATACGGGATGATCTACAGGTTGCAGACGGATGATTTCGGGCGAACCATCGGTACCGAGCTCAGGCCCCCGGACCTGGTGAAGTTCGCGGAGAGTTTTGGGGCGGTGGGCATCAGGGTGGAGGACGACGCGGAGTTGGAGAACGCCTACACGCAGGCGCTGGAGGCCGATGTACCAGTGATCGTGGATGTGGTCTGCGGATACGGTTTCCCTCATCCGTTCCCCGCGGAGTGGCTGCGAGAAGGCGCGGGCTAGGGAACACTGCGCAGGCAGGTGGTCGTGCTGGGCCAGGGCCTATCACAGGAACCCTGGCCCTTTTGTCTGGTTCGCCACCAGGCAGTGGACACCAATTACATCCCCAGCCAAGGCGAAGAATGGAGTTCGTGCCCACCGTTCAGGATTCGAGGTGAGAGCCCAGGCCTCCCGTGAGGGCTTTCTGATACGCCAGTGTGGCGATGGCTGCATCCTGGACGCCCACGCCCGTCAGATCGCAAATCGTGATCTGGGATTCATCGGTCCGGCCAGGGTGTCGGCCCGAGGTTAGTTCGCCCAGCTCCACAATGGGGTCGCTCTCTGCGATGAGCCCATCTAGCAGGCCGTGATGGAGCTCGCCGCGTTCAAAGCACTGAGCCTTGAGGTCGCAGACCAACAGATCTGCGCGGGCGAGTGCCTCGCTCTCCAACTCCTGCTTGTAGGGTGAATCTGTGCCCATGGCCGTGATGTGAAGTCCCGGGTGAAGCCACCGGGCTCGGACAAACGGCTTTGAGGCAGGGGTGGCGGTGATCAGTACGTCGCTCTCCAGCACGACCGGCTCAGGCTCGTCCATGGAGGCGACAGGGACTCCTAGAAGCTCGGGCATCTCCTGCGCGTAGCTGGCCGATCTTGCAGAGTCGAGGTCGTAGACCAGCACCCGCTGGAATTCCCTGACCTCGGCCAGGGCCCTGATCTGAAACCGCCCTTGGGCGCCGGCACCGATCACGCCCACGGTCTTGGGTTCCTTGTTGGCGAGGTACTTGGCGGCCACGGCACCGGCGGCCGCTGTCCGCAGGTCAGTGAGGTACCCGTTGTCCAGGAGCAGGGCCTCGGGGAAACCCGTTCGGGCGCTGAAGACCAGCATCATGCCCGTGCCGCTGGGCAGGCCGAGGAGCGGGTTGTCGTAGAATCCCGTCGCCAGTTTGATCACGAAGCTCTCATCCCCGGCGATGTGTGCTCCTTTGATGTGCATCTCTCCTTTGGCCTCAGGCAGCTCCAGGCTCATCACCGGAGGCAGGTTGACCTCTCCGTTGGCCAGGCGCGTGAAGCCGTCCTCGACGGCCTTTATCGCCTCTGCGAGGCTAATGGAGGACCGGAGGTCCTTCTCGTTTACGACCAGCATACTACCATCTCCTCCCGCTGCAACCAAAATGTATGGCGCTGCTTTCAGTCAGCCAGCGTCCAAAACGCCTGCGACAATGGGCGACGGTCCAGAAGAGTCTCCGTCACCTGTCTTCCCCGCGCCCTTCGAAACGGACGCCGTGTCTGTGAGAGGGACTCGTTTTCCGTTGTTGGGCCCGCGGCCAGCGTCAGCTTTCCGTCAGAACGCCTTTCAGCACGTCCAGGGCGCGCTCGATATCGGCGGCCGTGTTGTACAAGTGCGGCGCAAAACGAACTGCGCCGATGCGCGGAGAGACCACCACGCCTCCCTCGTTGAGGCGTTGCGCTACTCTGGCCTGGTCATGCCCTGGGAAGCGGACGGTGACTATCGATGATCGCAGCTTGTCCACGCCGGGCGTGACGAAATCAGCTCCCAGGTCGGCAAGGCCGGTGGCGAGTCTGGCAGCCAGTTCCAGGTTGTAGCGATGGATGGTGTCTATCCCGATCTCGAGGAG
>DATEXS010000327.1:0-2851 GCA_035256725.1 Anaerolineae bacterium | reverse complement strand
GGAGAAGTGGGAGGAGTTCCAGCGGCGTTATGCCGCGGAGTTGGATGGGAAGAAAGAATCCTGGCAGCCGCTGCTCGAGGCCGCCAGACGAGGCAACGTCACTCTGCTCTATGCGTCCAAGGAACGTCAACACAACAACGCCGTGGCGCTCAAGCATTATCTGGAGCAACGGTTGTCAGAGCATAATGGAGCATAGAAGGTACTACATAGAAGGAGGTCGTGGACATGAAAACCTACAATTCGCCTGAGATAGCGAGGGGAGTGTACTGGGTCGGGGCCAGAGACTGGAATCGGCGCCTCTTCGATGCCCTGATCCCCTTGCCCCAAGGTACCACCTATAATGCCTATCTCGTCAAGGGTGAGGACAAGACCGCGCTCATCGACACCGTGAATCCGGGGTTCGAGAAAGAGTTAGAGGGAAGGATCAGCCAGTTGATGGACCCCCAGGGACTGGATTACCTGATCATGAACCACGCCGAGCCGGACCATGCGGGGGCCATCCCCCACATCATGGCCCTCAGCGCGAGCGCCAAGCTGGTCACCACGCAGAAGGGCTCCAAGATGGCGCAGGTATACTATGGAGTGCCAGAGGAGCGGATCACCGTCGTCAAGGAAGGTGACACCATCGACCTGGGTGGAAAGACACTGAGATTCATCGATGCGCCCTGGCAACACTGGCCGGAGACGATGTTCACCTATCTGGTGGAGAACAAGGTGCTCTTCCCCTGCGACTTCTTGGGCTTCCATACCGCCTCTGGGTTCTATGATGACGAGGTGGAGGAGTTCGTTCCCTTCGCGCAGAGATACTTCGGCGAGATCATGATGCCCTTCCGTAAGATGGGCCAGCAGGCCCTGGAGAAGATAAGTAAGCTAGACATCGAGCTCATCGGCCCTAGCCATGGTCCCATGCACAGGAATCCGCAGAGGATCCTGGATCTCTATCGCCGGTGGACGGCCGGGGAGACCAAGGAGAAGGTGATCGTGGTCTACGTCACCATGTGGAAATCGACGGAGTCCATGATCGAGGCCATGGTGGAAGCGTTGATGGGTGAGGGCCTGGAAGTGGAGCTCCACAATCTCACCACCGCTGATCTGGGCGACGTGGCCCGAGACCTGGTGGACTCGCGCGCCATCGTCCTGGGCACACCGGCCGTCCTGGGCGGCATGCACCCCCTGGCCATCTACGCCGCGCATCTGGTCAAAGCGCTGCGACCTCCCCTCAAGTACGGCGCCGTGCTCAGCTCCTACGGCTGGGGCGGTGGTGCGGTGAAGCAGGCCGCCGAGATCCTCGAGCCAACGAAGATCGAGGTGGTCGGGGCGGTGGAGGTCAACGGTCCGCCCACCGCGGATGACTATCAGAAGATCGCCGAGCTGGGCCGGCAACTGGCGGCCAAGGTGAAGGGCCAGGCGTAACTCTCGTTGGCGCCTCGGCGGCAGGACATTACCCTGGCGAAGGTTCCAAACCTTCGCCAGGGTTCACTGCGCTCGACACCGGCGGCAGGGTGTGGTATGCTGAGCGTCAAGGATAAGGACATCGGCGGACAGCACAACTGAACAGGAGGACCACCATGGCCAAGATCGACTTCAAGCAGCAACTGAAGCACCTCTACCAACCGTCAGCCAAAGAGGTCTCAGTGGTCGATGTGCCGGACATGAACTTCCTGATGGTTGATGGCCGGGGCGATCCTGGCACGTCGCAAGAGTATCAGGAGGCCCTGGAAGCCCTCTACACTGTGGCCTACCAGCTCAAGTTCACCATCAAAGGGCGCGCTCCAGAGCTGGACTACGTCATCCCGCCTCCCGAAGGCCTGTGGTGGGCCAAAGACATGGACGCCTTCACCATGGACGACAGAGACGCCTGGCAATGGACGGCGATGATTATGCAGCCCGACCAGGTAACACCTGAGCTATTCGAGGAGGGTGTCCAACAGGTCAGGGAGAAGAAGAATCCAGCGGCGCTTCGCCTGCTGAGGCTCGAACGCTACTCCGAAGGGCGGGCTGTGCAGATTATGCACCTGGGCCCCTACTCTGCCGAAGGGCCCACCATAGAGAGACTGCACGCCTTCGCCAGGGAGAAGGGGTACCAGTTGCGGGGCAAACACCACGAGATCTACCTCAACGATCCGCGCAGGACCGCGCCAGAGAAGATCAAAACGGTGATCAGGCAGCCGGTGCAGTAGGAGTTTTAGTCTCAGCGGGCGAGGTGGACGATGGGCAAGGACACTCCGAAACCCCAGGTAGTGATCGCCGGCGCGGGCTTTGGCGGACTCGCGGCCGCACGCACCCTCGCTCGTTCGCCGGTGGAAGTCACGCTTGTAGACCGCAACAACTACCACACCTTTCCGCCCCTGCTCTACCAGGTGGCCGCGGGGGAGCTGGAGCCGGGGGACATCGCCTACCCCGTGCGGACCATCCTGCGGAAGATCCCCAACGCGCGGTTCACCATGGCCGAGATACGGCGCGTCGACCTGACACGCCGAGTCCTGGAAACCGACGGCCCCGACCTCCCCTATGATTTCCTTATCCTGGCCACGGGTACCGTGGACCACTTTTTCGGAGTGCCAGGCGCAGCGGAGCACACCTTCTCCCTCAAGAGCCTGGAGCAGGCCATCACGCTCCGCAATCACATCCTGGGATGTGTGGAACAGGCGGACCGGGAGGCAGACGCGGCGACGTGTCATCAGTTGCTGAGCTTCGCCATCGTGGGTGGTGGACCTACCGGTGTGGAGACCGCGGGCGCCCTCGCCGAACTGGTCCAGGGTCCCGTACGGAAGGACTTCCCTCGTCTGGACCTCAGCCGTGCAGGCATCACCCTGATCGAGGCCGCCGACCGGCTACTGCCTACCTTGCC
>DATEXS010000326.1:0-5233 GCA_035256725.1 Anaerolineae bacterium | reverse complement strand
CGCAGGTACCGTAGATACGGCTTTGCGCTCAGACCACTTCCCGTCACCATGGTCAGGAGCTCCATCGGCTCGTACTTTGCGCCGTACCGGTGCAGGTTTTCCCTCAGCCAGCCCAGGAGCACGCCGAACTTCCCGCTCTCGATGCTTGCCCTCAGGTCCGGGACATCCGCTTCGATCTTCTCCCACAGCTGAGCCGCAATCAAGTTACCCAGGGCATAGGTTGGAAAGTAGCCGATCATGCCTCCCGACCAATGAATGTCCTGAAGCACCCCCATGGCATCATCAGGGGGCACTAACCCCAGGAAGTCCTCGAACTTGCTGTTCCACTCATCCGGCAGATCCGCCACGTCCAGGGCACCCTGCATCATCGCGATCTCCAGTTCAAAGCGCACCATGATGTGCAGGTTGTAGGTAGCCTCGTCCGCTTCGACCCGGATTAACGAAGGCTCCACTCTGTTAATGGCACCGTAGAAGCTCTGGAGATCAACATCCCCCAATTGCTCAGGGAACACCCTCTTTATCCGCGGATAGAATCCCACCCAGAAGGCCCGGCTGCGCCCTACCAGATTCTCCCACATCCGTGACTGGGATTCGTGCACGGCCAGCGAGGCGCCTGTGCCTAGAGGGGTCCTGTCGTATTCCGGGTTGATGCCTTGTTCGTATATGGCATGGCCCGCCTCGTGCATGGTTCCAAACAGGGCGGTGTTCAGGAATTGGCGATCGAAACGGGTGGTGATCCGAACGTCACCCGTGCCAAAGCCAGACGTGAAGGGGTGCACCGATTTGTCCTGACGACCGCGCTCAAAATCGTAGCCGATCGCTCTGGCTACCTCTATTCCGAAATCCCACTGCTTCTGCTCGTCGAAATGCTGGTGGACAACCGAATCGTCTACTGGCCTGCCGCGCTCCACTATGTCCTGGATGAGCGAAACCTGCTCACTTCTAAGTTCGTCGAAGACTGCCTTCACCTGTGCAGTCTTCATGCCCGGCTCGAAATCGTCCAACAGCGGATCATAGACATGGTCATAAGGAGCGAAGAACTCCACATAGTCGCGGCGCAACTGAAGGATCTTCTCCAGATGGGGCCGGAACAGGGAGAAGTCGGCCTCCGCGCGTGCCTTCTCCCAAGCGTGGTGAGCCAGCGCGGTCACCCTGCTGAATTCGCCGACCCAATCCGGCGGCACCTTGCGTGCCTTGTCGAAATCGCGCCGGACCTTGCGAACGAGGCGGACTTCGTCTGAGTTGGGGTCCAGGCCCTCCACTTCCTTCTCCGTGGCCTCCAACGCCTCTCCTGTCTCCTCGCTCACCAGCCGCTCGTGGGCCAGCCGGCTCAGGGTGGATAGCTGCATCGCCCTGGCTTGTGCCCCGCCGGGCGGCATGTTGGTCTGCTGATCCCAGCCAAGTAGACCAGCGGCCCCCTCCAGATCCACCACCACGCCCACAATCTCACGAAGATTCTTCAGGTTGTCACCCATATCTCCCCCTTTTGTCACCAGCTACAATCCGATGTACTCCCGCCGCCAGGCAGCCACCCGGCAGGCGAACAATACCACCGGGAATTCTCCCGCTCCTATTGATCAACGGGATGGGAAATCCCTGCATCACCCCTTAGGGGTCAGCGGCACGACAAGACAGGAAAAAGGCCACTGCGGCCCAATCCCTGCCGGCACCCCCGACCCACGAGAGTCGCGCTTACTCCACAGTCACCGACTTGGCCAGATTGCGTGGCTGATCAACGTCGCAGCCGTGCTCGAGGGCCACGTAGTAGGCAAAGAGTTGCAGTGGCACAATGGCCAGCACCGGATTCAGAGCCTCGTGAGTTCGGGGAACGTAGAAGACTTCTTCAGCGCAAGTTCTGATCTCCTCGTCTCCTTCACTGGCCACCGCCAACACATCAGCCCGTCTTGCTCGGACCTCCTGGATGTTGCTGAGCAGTTTCTCATACGTGTCGCCCTGAGGGATGATGGCAAAAACCGGGAACCCGGAGTTCAACATGGCGATCGGCCCGTGTTTGAGTTCGCCGCCAGGATATCCCTCGGCGTGCACGTAGCTGATCTCCTTTAGCTTCAAAGCGCCCTCCAGGGCGGTGGGGAGACCCAGATTCCTCCCGATGAAGAAGAAACCGGCTCTGTGGGCGTACCTCCTGGCGATGTCGGCTATGGCCTCTTCGTTATTGAGGACGGCCTCCAGCTTGGAAGGCAACCCCCTCAGTTCGCCCACTATCTGGCCGACCGTCCTGTCCTCCACGCGCCCACGCTTCCTGGCGAGATCCAGAGCCATCAGACACAGCACCACCAACTCCGTGACGTAGGTCTTCGTTGCCACCACGCCGATCTCCGGCCCGGCCTGAAGGTAGAAGGTGGCGTCGGCACCCCTGGTGATCGAACTGCCCACAACATTAGTGACGGCCACGGTGATCGCCCCCTGCTCCCGGGCCAAGCGAAACGCCCCCAGGGTATCAAACGTTTCCCCCGACTGGGTGATGAACAGCACCAAGGTCCGGTCACTCAACAACGTCTCACGATACCGGAACTCAGAGGCAACATCCACCTCCACAGGGAGACCCACCCACTTCTCCAGCAGTAACTTGCCGACGAGGCCCGCATAGTAGGACGAGCCACAGGCCACGATCTTGATCGCGTTCACCCTTTCCAGGTCCAAATGCGACCACTCAGACAGGGTCAATCGCTCACCATCCAGGCGCCCTCGAAGAGCGTTGAGAATGGCCTGCGGTTGCTCATGGACCTCCTTATGGTAGAAGTGGGGATGGCCCCCCTTCTCCGCGGATTCCAGGTCCCAGGAGATGTGCAGCGGCTCCCGCTGTCTCTCCTCGCCGTCCACGGTGCGGATGGTCACACTGTCCGGCGTCAGAGTCACCACCTCTCCATCCTCCACAACGAGGGCTCGCCGAGTGTGACGCATCACGGCTGGGATGTCGGAGGCCAGATAGTTCTCCCCCCGGCCAAGCCCCACGATCAGCGGAGAGAACAAGCGGGCTCCCACGAGCACACGGGGCTCGTCTCGGCAGAAAGCGGCCACAGCATAGGCTCCCCGCACCTGATTTAGTGCGCGTCGCACGGCCTCCGGCAGAACGGGGGACCCGTGTTCCTCCGCGACCAGCGCATCATACTCATCCTCGAAGAGATGGGCCAGCACCTCCGTGTCCGTCTGAGAGACGAAGGTGTGACCCCCAGCGAGCAATCGCTCCCTGAGCTCGGAGTGGTTCTCGATGATCCCGTTGTGAACCAAGACGATGCGGCGCTGGCAATCAGCGTGGGGGTGGGCATTGACCTGGTTGGGCAAACCGTGGGTGGCCCAGCGAGTATGGCCTACACCGAGGAACCCCGCCGGGCCCCTCTCACCAACCAGTTCGAGCAGCTTCTGCAGCTTGCCCTCGGTCTTCTCTATCTCGATCTGGCCGTCCAGATTGAGAACAGCTATGCCCGCCGAGTCGTACCCGCGGTACTCCAGTCTGCGCAACCCATCCAGCAGAATGGGGGTGGCAAGTCGAGGTCCTACGTAACCCACTATGCCGCACATCTCCCCTACCTCCCTGTCTCAACGGTGAGTAGGAATGCCGGCAACGAGCAGTCAGTGGGCTCGACGATGGACGCCGCGTCATACCCAGCCTGGACCGCTGGAATCGCGTGGCCAACGGGCAGATGGGCTCCCAGATCGACCTCCGGCGTTCCCAGCGGGGTGTGGAGCATGTCGGCTGAGAGGGCTGCGCCCTGGGGCTTGCGCGCCTCAAGGATAGGGTGGGTTCCTTTTGGTGCTCTGTTACCACGCATTTGTGTCCCTCCTGTCAGTTGCCCGCCCGATTGGCGACGGGACGGGCGCGGGGTGGCAATTCTGTTCCACGTGCCTTGGAGAGACGCACGTGGCGCTCCAGCTACTGGAACCCTCTTTTGTCCCCGCGGTCGCCCGCCGGTTTTGTTGGGATCCTTGGTCTCAGGAGGGGAAGACCAGGAGCGTAGCCGCTCCCAAGGGGCATCCGCCGATCTCTCGATTCTCCCGCTCCGGTCGCTCCACCGCAGCGGTTAGTCCCCGCCTCGCGTTGGGGAACCCCTTCCTCGTCAACTGGAAAACTCCAGTCCAGGCGCTTTCTTCCCCGTTTGTCAAGGCTCTGTGTCTACATAGCGATCACCCCCTTTTCATCCTCCCTGGGCATTGTAGCACGATCGGGAGAAGCACGCAAGTGCGACCCGGTCAAACGAAGTGTTCAACCAGGTCCTCCAGGCCCGCCGCCCGGACCACGGGCACCCCCAGGGAGCCCTCGAGCTCGTGCATGGTGGCACCATCCAACGTGAGGCGCTCCTCCGAGTCGAACATGCTTCCCGGAAGGAAGACCACCTCTCCCAGGTCTTTCCCTTGAAGAGTACCCAATACGTCCCTCGCCGTCAGCAGCCCAGATACGGTGACCGTCGGCCCAAAGAACTCGTTGGTCACCACAATCAGCCCCAGGTCAAGGCCTGTCTCTGCTCTGCTCCGCTGCAAGAGCGATCCCAGGACGGGCGAGATCAATGTCCCGCAGACTACGGAGCCTCTCCCCTTCTTACCTGGTTTGAAGCCCCTCTCCGAGAGCCACCCCCATTGGTCCAGCAGTTGCCGGACCAACCCAATCCCGTTCTCCAATTGCGGAAAACCCTCGTAGGCAGCGCCCTCGGGTATGGCGCAGCCCGTTCTAAGGTAGAACTCATCAGCCGCGTATACCACCCTGCTGCCCACCGTGCGCACGTTCTCATACTGGAGGGAAGTGATCAACCCCAGGATTGTTCGCTCCTCGTCGGCCGAGAGGAGCCTCACGCTGCCCTTGTGATACCTGGTCAGCCCCACCGGCACCACGCCGATCGACTGTACAGCAGGGTGCAGTTCTATCAGGTCCCGCACCGTGTGTTCTAGTTGAGAGCCGTCGTTCAACCCTGGTATCACCACTATCTGCGCGTGGGTCTCGATACCGAGGACGGCCAGACGCCGCAACTGCGGCAAGATCGCTGGAGCGCGAGCATTGCACAGCAGCCGCCTTCTCAGGTCGTCGGCTGTAGCGTGGACGGAGACGTAGAGCGGGCTGAGATGCTGCTCCGCAACGCGAGCCCAGTCTTCGTCCGTCCAGTTGGCCAGGGTGATGAAGTTGCCGTGAAGGAACGAGTAGCGGTAGTCGTCGTCCTTGACGTAGAGGGAGGCTCGCAGCCCCAGTGGCATCTGGTCCACAAAGCAGAACTCGCAGCGATTG
>DATEXS010000325.1:0-13787 GCA_035256725.1 Anaerolineae bacterium | reverse complement strand
CAAGGACGCCGGTCTGACTTGGGCCAAGGAGCTGTTTCCGTGGAGGAGCATCGAAGGAGCCGGGAAGGGCATCTATGACTGGAGCGTGGCCGATCAGGTGGTGCAGGTGCTGAATGAGCGCGGGATCAAGATCATCGCCCGTGTGGACTTCCAGCCTGCATGGTCCAGGAGTGGCAGTGCCAACAATGGTCCTCCAGACAACTACCGGGACTACGGCGACTTCCTCTACGCACTGGCCAGCCGGTACAAGGGCAAGATTCAGGCCTACGAGATCTGGAACGAGCCGAATCTGGCTAGGGAGTGGGGGGACAGGCCGCCCAACGCGGCTGAGTACGTGGCTCTGCTGCGGGTTGCCTACCAACGCATCAAAGAGGCCGATGCCAGCGCGATAGTCATCACCGCGGGGTTGGCGCCGACCGGCACTGGCCTGCCCGCCGCTGTCCCCGACGTACAGTATCTGAGGGAGATGTACGCTGCCGGCGCCAAGGGCTACTTCGACGTGCTGGGTGTCCATGCGCCCGGATACAAGGCAGCTCCCGAGATCAGTCCCGACGAAGTGAAGAACAATCGAGAACTGGGAGGCCAACGTTTCTTCTGCTTCCGGCACGTGGAAGATCTGCGGCAGGTGATGGTAGACAACGGTGATGCAGGGAAGCAGGTCGCGGTGCTGGAGTTCGGCTGGACCAGCGACACCAGGTCTGGCTCGCCGTATGCCTGGCATGCCGTCTCCGAGGAGACGAAGGCTGCGTATATCGTGCGCGCCTTTCAGTGGGCTCGCGATCACTGGTCGCCCTGGATGGGGGCCATGACCGTTCTTTCCATCGCCAACCCTTCTTGGACGCAAGCGGATGAGCAGTACTGGTGGTCCATCACCAACCCGGACGGGACTGTCAGACCTGCTTACGACGCACTGAAGCGGGCCCCTAAGTAGTGGAGGGGAGGTTTAGATGCTTTCCAGGTCTCTGTGGCTCTGGTTGATCGTCTCCGTGCTCGGGCTGGCCATGGTCACTGGCTGCACCAGGGAGAAGCCGCTAGTCACACCGACGCCCACCGCCACGGTGGCTCAGGTGTTGGCCACTCCTTCGCCGACGCCAGCACCCACAGCCACCCCGGTCGCGCCCGAGCCCACTTACTACTCCGTGCGCCCGGGGGATACCGCGTGGGCGATCGCCAACCAGTTTGGAGTCAGCCTGCTGGATCTGGTGTCTGCCAATGGACTCTCCGACGCAGATAGTCTTCAACCGGGCCAGCGGCTGCTCATCCCTAGCGGGGGCGAAGAAGGTGTGGGGGAAGGGGCGGCCACAGAGATGGCGGCAGAGCCACAGAGCGACCCTGGAAGGAGGCGCACCCACCTGGTGACCGAGGGTGACACTCTATGGAGCATTGCGCTGGAGTATGGCACCAGCGTGGAGCAAATAGCGACCTTGAACGAGCTCGATCCCGAGGCAATCCTGAGCCTCGGGCAACAGCTGATGATTCCCTAGCGACGAATGGGGCGGAAATACTGCCGCACAGGAGGACGATGATGAACCTGCTTGACTACCCGAGACCCAAGCGAGACACGGGTATAGGGTTCCACTGGTTCCCAGACCACTACCACTACGAGAAGCGGTACTTTGACATCTTCGTGCCGGAGCTGAAGGCCATGGGGGCCAGTTGGCTGCTCGTCCTCTCCGAGGGTCTAAACGCCATCCCGGATTGGTTCCTGCGGGGGCTGATAGAGCAGGACATCGAGCCCATCATCCGCATTTACACCAGGTTCGTGGCCTTCATCGACCAGGCTGGTCTGCGGCAGGCGTGCAAGCACTACGCGTCCCTTGGGGTGCACTACGTGCATGTGTTCAACGAGCCCAATCTAAGGCTGGAGTGGGCAGAGTGGAGCGCTGAGAGGCTGCCGGCGCGCTTCATGGACTACCTAATTCCTTGCCTGGAGACGATGTACTCCGTCGAGGGCATCATACCGGTGTTCACGCCCCTGGCGCCGGCGGGAGACTACTGGGACACCACGTTCCTGAAGGAGGCGCTGGCGATCCTCAATCAGAAAGGCAAGAAGTATCTGTACGACAAGATGGCCATTGGCATTCACAATTATGCTTTCAACAAGCCGTTGAACTACGGCAAGGGCGGAAGCAAGCGGTGGACGTGCTCGGCGCCCTTCCTGCGCCCGCCTGGGTGCGAGGACCAGACCGGCTTCCACCTGTTCGAATGGTACGATGAGATAGTTCGCCAATACTCTGGACGCCGTCTTCCCTTGATCGGGTGCGAGAATGGGGTTAGGCTGGGTGACGCCGATGATCCGCGCTCTCCAGCCATCAATGAGCCACTGCATGCCGAACGTCATGCCGCCATGTGCCAAGTGACCATGAGCGGCGAGCTGCCCTACTACTTCTTCAACAACGCCTTCTGGTTGCTCGCGGCCGAGGATGACAATTTCTTTGTCCGCCATAGCTGGTACCGTCCCAATGGCGAGCCGCGCCTTCCTCAGTCCGTGGCACAGCTCAAAGCACTGCCCAAGGTTAAGCGCTCCTTGCGGGTATACGTCCCCAATGATGTGCGGGTGCTCATGCCGGATGGGAACGTGCAGGTGATGAGACTGGAGGAGTATCTGCGTGGCGTGGTGCCCATGGAGATGAACCAGGATGCACCACTCGAGGCCCTTAAGGCACAAGCCGTGGCGGCTCGCTGTTTCGCCTCCGTGGCGGTGGCCAACCCAAGGCACGGCGCACAGGGCGCTGACGTGTGCACCGAGAGCCACTGCCAGGCGTGGACAGATCGGACACAGTCGAGGACAGATCAGGCGGTACGAGAGACCGAGGAAGTGGTCGCATTGCACTCGGATGAGGTGATCCAGGCCTTCTACTTCGGGCACTGCGACGGCAGCACGCGCAACAGCGAGGACGTATGGGCCCGGGCGCTGCCCTACTGCAGAAGTGTGTCTTGCGTCAAGCCCTATCCCTCCATGAACGGTCACGGAGTGGGCATGTGCCAGCAAGGCGCTATAGCCATGGCTGACCAGGGTGCGACCTATGCGGATATTCTTCGCCACTACTACACAGGGGTCGAGGTGATCGGCGCGGATCGGGCGCCGGTGGACAGTTGGCCAGAGCTGAGTAGCGGTTACTCCAGTTGGCCACGACCGCCTCAGGACAATGGCCTGGGAATTCACGGTGGACTGGATTTCTCTGGAGCGGCCATAGCTGTGGACGTGGCGCGAGCGCAGCAACTAAAGGTCAAGTGGGTGACCCTCGTTCCCGAAGGCAGCGAGCAACTGAAGAAAGCGGCTTCAGCCTACTGGGATAAGGGTATCATGCCGGTGGTCAGGCCCCGATATCTCGTCGACGAGGACCACGATTTCGTCAGCGATGCGCGCCTGTTGCAGGAAATGGGCATCCCGGCGTACGTGCAGGTGTACAACGCCCCCGAACAACGAGAGGAGTGGAAGAGCGGACAGCCAGACATCCGCGCCTTTGCTTCTCGCTGGCTGGTTCAGGCCAAGGCGCTGGTGGAGGTGGATGCCTATCCAGGGCTCCAGGTAAACTCGGTATCGGACCTTAGGGCTGTGCTGGACAGGGCCAAGAAAGACGGCCTCGAGCATCTCTTCCGGCACTCCTGGTTCTGCTGCCACAACTACGGCCTCAACCGCACTGCTCTGTTTCCTTATGACGAGATCAATCAGCAGGCACTCGCCGTACAGCATCCCGAGTGGGAGTTTGCGGGCCCGGTTGACCAGGTCAATCGCTGGCGCGACGAGGGCAAGCAGCCAGGGCAGAGCGTGTACGAAGACTACCACTGCGTGCTGGGTTTCCTGGCCTACGCGAGGGTCTTTCAAGAGGGGCTGGGCTATGTCCCGCCCATCATTTGTGGCGAAGGCGGATGGAAATTCGGCGACCTCACCGACCGAAGATATCCCAAGGTGGATGACTTCCTGCACCAGGCGCATCACTTGGCTATGTATGCCTGGTTCAAGGATGGAGTGCTCGCCGACGGAAGCCGGCTGCCAGACTATCTATTCACTGTCTGTCCCTGGATCCTGGCGGGAGAGGAAGAGTCCTCTGCCTGGTACGGCGGGCCAAACGGCACACGACAGCAAACCGTGGCTGCCGTAGCAGCGATGCCTAGATTCGTGCGTGGTGCATCTCCGGTGGAGTCCCCTACGCCGGTTCAGACCCCGAGCCCGTCGCCAGCACCCCGACCAAGCCCCGTACTGCAGGGCCAGAAGTGGCAGGCGCAGGTGGAGCGTCGGCCACGCTCAGACGGCGTGAGGGCTATCGCGGGCAGCTTGCCGAGACAGGGCATACGGCTCGAGGTGATCGACGCCTGGGGAAACTCGGTGACAGTGCTGAGTGGTTCCAAGACCGAGTATGGTCAGGGTGGGTTTGAGGCGCCGGTCTGGGCCGACGCGGTCTACACCCTGCGTTTCCTGGATGAGGCGTTTCAGGTGGACGTGAGCCGTGAGGTCGTGGTTCTGACCTTCAGCGAGAAGGCTCCACAAGGAGAGGACGGCGAGGTGAGCGAGAGCCAGAGCCGACTGGTCACCGACTGGATGGAACCGCGGACTGCCCAGGAGCTATTTGGTGATCTAAGCCGCTACCAGGGGCTCTTCGCCGTGGAAAGGCAGTAGGAAGGTGGAGTGCTGGACTGGGGTCTCGGTATGCCCATATCGGATAGAGCAGGCGCGATCGAAAGTGGAGTGGAGCAGAGAAGGAGGTAGCCATGGAGAAGAGGGATAGCAGGTTGTTCATAGTGATCACCCTGGCACTGATAGGGACCTTGCTGGTGGGGCTCGTGGCCATTGGAGGGCTGGTGGCCTACCGGCTGCTCTTAGCGCCGACCGAGGTGGCCATGCCACCAGAGGTGGCTACGCCAACCCAACGGCCACTGGCGCCAGCCACACCGACACCGTCGCCTGCGACCAGCCCAACGGCGATGCCGCTAGCCACTGCCACGCTGGTCATGCCGGCCAGCAGTTCGGCTACCCAGACGCCAAGGTCCGGGGCCGCTGGCGGGAACGGCACCCCGGGCGCCGATAACTCCGAGATGCCTGAGACCGGATTGGGCCTCATGGAGTCGGTTGGCTTGGGATTGGCGCTGGTGTCCATCCTGGGCGGGACGCGCATGGCTCGCCGATGGAGATCCGATAATTGATGCGCCTAGCCAAAGTATGGCTTTGCTTTGGCCGATATCGCATCAGGCTGGAGGGAGCAGGCAGTGATTCGACAGCCCGCAGGGGGGCGTTCGTCCTTGCTTGGCCGTATTGATCGCATTGTGAGCAGCATACTGGTCCTTGCCTTTCTGTTCACCGGCTTTCAGACTGGGTATCGGCTGACGCATGGTGGCAGTTCAGTGCCGAGCCCTATCGAATGGTCACTCAGACCGGGCTCGCCTGTTCACACGCCCGCGGTGCCTCTGGAGACGCCCGTGCCTGCTAGGGAGCCTCTGCCCGTGTGGGAAGGCACCGAGCGCCTCAACATCCTGGTCATGGGTTTGGATCAGCGGCCCGGGTCGGGACTCCCTGGCAGAGCGGACGTGATCATGATCGCCAGTGTCGATCCAATAGAGAATAAGGTAGTGCTGCTGTCTATCCCGCGAGATCTGTGGGTAGACATACCGGGCCACGGCGAAAGCCGGATCAACAGCGCCTACTTCTATGGGGAGTTCGATGGCGCACAGGGCGGGGGGCCGAAGTTGATGATGGAGACCATCGAGCATAACTTCGGCGTCAACATTGACTACTACGGCGCGTTGGATTTCCAGTGCTTCAAGCGCATCATCGACATCCTGGGCGGCATTACCGTCGATGTTCCAGAGGAGATTCGGGATGATCTGTATCCGGACGACAGCTACGGGT
Organism: Anaerolineae bacterium; assembly: GCA_035256725.1. Taxonomy (GTDB): domain Bacteria; phylum Chloroflexota; class Anaerolineae; order UBA7937; family B3-Chlor; genus JAUVXJ01. The sequence goes on along the minus strand of DATEXS010000325.1, from coordinate 7,939 downwards.
ACATGAGGATCTACATACCCGCCGGCAGGCAACAAATGGACGGCGAAACAGCGCTCCAGTACGTCAGGGCTCGCCATGAGAGCAACGATTTCTCCCGCATGCGACGGCAACAGCAGGTGCTGCTTGCCGTGCGGGAGAAGGCTCTCCGGCTAGACATAATCCTGTCCCTGCCGGACCTAATCCCTTTGTTGGGAAGAGCCTTCTCGACGGACGTGGACATGCAGGGATTGCTGGCGCTGGCCAACCTTGGAACACAAATCCAATTTGAGGAGATAGAAACGTACGTCGTCGATGAGTCGCTCACCATACCGTATGTGGCGCCAGACGGGGCACAAGTGCTCCTGCCGAGAATGGACCAGATTCGTGCGTTGATTAGTCAGGTTTTCGACCATGCGCCCGAAGCCACCAAGAGCAGCACATCCGAGATACCCGAGGCGTACATACTGGTCCGCGCGGATGTCTCCAGGCCAGGGCTGGCGGTATCGGTGGCGGATCTCCTCCAACGGCGTGGATACAACGCGCACGTGGAGAGCTATGGTATCCAGATTGAGTGTGAGAGCACCTTCATCGCCAGCAGTCGCCAGGCGGCCGAGATGGCGGTGCTGGTCGGTGGGCTGCTCCGGGTGGACCCGGAGTTTGTGATGCTCGACCCTTCGGTGCAAGAGGGCACGGATATGGTGGTGACTCTGGGCCGGGATTTCGTGATGCCGGAATAGTGAGGGGATCTCGCAGGATGATGTCTAGCAAGCAGCAGCGAGGATGGGTTCTATGGGTTGCCGTCAGCGTCGATGGGCCGCAGCCAGTCGCTGGCACACCAGCCGACGGCTTCTTCTCCCTGGAGCTGCCACCAGGTGAAGCCGTCCGCGCTCTCCGGGCCTCCGATCACTTGCAGAGTGTCACCGTCATGCAGCGTTTCGACGGTGGGGTGTTCGAGGCTGGGTCCGGTACGCATGCGAAGTCCGACCCCTTCCGTGTCGATGATCCTGACCAGCGATCCCACAGAAATCCTGGCTGGGGCGGGTGCGGGCTCGCCAGGAGAGGCCACTGCCGCGAGGAGCGAGGGCTCAAGCTTCCTGGCCGCGAAGTATTCACGTCCCAATGGGCCGAATCGCATAGCCTCGCTAGCTGGAGCATCCGTATGCCATTCTATGCGTGCGCGCCGGAAGTACTGCGAGATGGTGCCGCTTTCCACAGTCAGTTCGCTGATTGGGGGCCCCAGCGCATCAGGCCCACCGTTCTCGAGATAGAAGCTGAGAAAGCTGAAGCAGACGTTATGTCCGGTTTCCGGGAAGTAGCGGCAGAGATCGTCCCTGATCATGGAGTCGGGCACGGACGCCACCCGAGGTGTCCGGTGGCCGAGCATTTCCCCCAGCGGGCTGAGCTTCGCTTGGCAAGGGCCTTGGGCCGGTTCGACGCATTCCCAACGAACGCGGTCGAAGTATTGGACCAACTGCCCGTTCTCCTCGAAGGCCTCAGTGATAGGGGGACCCCATACCTCTGTATCTCCCGCTGTCTCCAAGGCGCTCAAGAAGGGTTCAGCGACATAGTGGCCCGTCTCGGCATAATAGGTCGCTGGTTCTTGTTGCGCCTGCCCCGCCTGAAACGTGATGAGCAGGAGGGCAGCAGCGAGGCAGACGATGGCGGGAATGATGACCTTGTTCAACATGTAGACCCCGGCCATGGCGAGTACACATGGCCATTATAACGCACTGTTCTCACAAATCGCAAACCAGTGTTCCGCTACGTTCTCTGGGAGTTCTGTTCTGAAATCGATCGGCCCCAGGCGCGGGCAACAAGGAGGCAGGCTATGCAAGAGCAACCAGAGGTGCAGGCCGTTCGGCTGGAAATCAGGGACCGCAAGCTGCGCGTCGAGCCGCTCTCCAACGGCGGCAGCGCTTCGGACGAGGCATCCAGCAACTGGGGTTGCCTCTATGTCATCTCCCACGTGATCAATCGGCGCCCGTCTACCGAGCGACTTCTTGAGCGCGTTGAAGGAGTGGCCCAGGAGAGCTATCGTCGTTCCCCAGGAGGCGTCACCAATAGGCTCAGGCAGGCGGTCAGGAACGCCAACAGGTATCTCTACCTGAGAAACTGTGTGCGTGGTGAGGAGGAAGCCGTCTTGGCCTCACTGGCCTGCGTAGCGGTGAGGGGCACGGATGCCTATGCCTGCGGTGTGGGCCCCCACACCATACTGGTTCTGAGCCGCGGTCGTGTGCGTGGCCTTGACGCCTCGATGTCGCCACTTGACGAGGACGACGGCGATGGCTGGCGAGGCAATGGGCATCTCCTGGGCCAGAGCGCTACGGTAGCAGACCCTAGGTTCTTGTACCGTCAGGTGATGCCCGGTGACCAACTACTGGTCGTGGCTAGTGATAGCGTGGAGTCCTTCAGTCGGGCGGTTGGCCAGTTGAAGGGAGTATTGAGGGAACAGGACATCGAGGTGGCAGGGGAGGCGCTAGGAGAACTGGTCAAGAAAGAGACCGACGGCGCTGCCCTGCTTTTGCGGCTGCACAGCAATTACGTATGGCCGCCGTTTCCTCAAGAGGCCATGGAGACTCGGGTGGCTGGCCCGCCTTCCCGTTCGCGAGGCATGCTGAGTTCGTTCCGCCAAAGAGTCAAGAGCGCCCGGACTGCGGAGCCTCAGCTCAGCGCAACGGTGGAGACTGCGGACCTCCGAGCGTCCGAGCCAGAGACCGGTGCGCGGAGAGAGAGTCGGCCCAAGCTGGTTAGGCATAGGCCCGAGAACGCCCGCATGCATGCCTCCGGAGCGGGGGCCGGTTCGGCGCGTGCCACCAGGGTCATGGATGACGGCCTGGAGAGGTGCAGACTGGCCGGCGCTTTGCTGGTCTCCCTGCTCCTGGCCCTCCGCGGAGCTGCCTTGGATACGTTCCTTGCGGTAGCCGGGTGGACGAGGCGCCTGTGGCGCTGGAGCAGACAACACCGCCTCCTGGAGCGCCTGGGCAAAGGTGGTCAGGTCGCCCTGGTAGGCTTGTTTGCCGGACTGAAAGGGCTGCTCATCGGCATTCTCCCGGAGCGCCAACGCCCCACTACCACCTATGCGGCGACGGCCAGGCCGATGGCCAGGGCGAAAGTGCTGGGCTTTCACCCTTCTGGGAGGAGCCGCGCCGTAATCGGGGGTCTGATCGTACTGGTAGTTTTCGCGCTGATGGGGACTTCGGCGGTACGGGTTAGATCCCGGCTCCAACAGGCCGAGGTGGAGAGGCTGGCCGAGGAGGTGACAGAACGCCTAGCGCTCGCTGACCAGCAGGAAGACAGGGAGTCCACAATGGCTGCCCTGGAGCAAGCCGAGGGCCTGCTGAACGGCGCCACAGACATCCAGAGGGAAAGTCCCGCGTTGGCACAGCTCTATCTGGAGTTGGGAGCCCGGCGGGACGGTCTGACGGGAGTGGTGCGGCTGCCCTTCTCGATGGAACTATCCGCTCAGGAGCCTGAGCAGGGGGTAGGCAACCTCGTTATCCGTCAGGACTATGCATACGTGCTTGACGCGACGGGGCAGGGTGTTCGCCGTTACCATCTCGACGATGAGGGGCACTTCTTGCTGGACGAAGAGCCGTTCAGCTGGGAGCTGCCGGACGCCATGAAGAAGCAGTCGGATGCGCGGATACTGGACATGGCTTGGGTTGACCCTGAAAACGGAAGGCTTGCGCCCGCGCTCCTGATGTTGACCAGCGATGGTTCCGTCCTGGAGATGCGCCTTGACGGAGCAGTGCGCGCGGTGGAAGTCGCTGATCTCACAGCCTGGCAGCAGCCGAGAGCGCTGGCGACGTACTCCGGCAACCTGTATGTGCTGGACCCCGGACATGGCAACATCTTCAAGTACGTTCCGGATGGCGACGACTATCAGCACGCCCCGATGGACTACATCCAGGCGCAAGTAGACATAAGTTGGTCTCAGGTGGTGGACCTGGCCATTGACGGCAACGTCTACCTGCTGGTGTCTGATGGGTCGGTGATGAAGTTCTCCGGTGGCCAGCCGAAACCATTCTCTCAAGAGACATTGCCTCAAGCATTGGCTAGCGCAGCCAGCATCTTCGCGGAATCCGATCACCAGTCTGTCCTGGTGGCGGATCCGCAGCAAGGGCGGCTCGTCGAGTTCACCGAAGAAGGGCAATTCGTGCTACAGTACCGGGCGGCCGTCGACGGGGAGGATTACCTTGCGGAGCTACGTACGTTTGCCCTGGATGTGAGCCATAACCGCCTGTTCGTGGCTACACCGTCTGGCCTGGTCAGCGCAAGTCTGTCCGCTCTTCGACAGCAGGATACAGAGTAGATTGTCTGAGGTGGGAACACATGGACGCTTGCCAGCAGTGAACGCCCGTCGCCAGGGCCGCAGCACAGCGGCTGGCGGGGCGAGAGGCAGGGAGTCCTAGCAACTTTACGAGGCGATAATGTGGCGTAGAGGTAAGGTACATCAAGCGCTGGTCAAGCAGTTGACCTCGCACGGCGGTGACCCCCGCCTGCGGGTGATCGTCAAGTATAGGGAGCAGGTTGCCAAGGCCAAGGCAATCGAATCGGCGAGACTGCCCGAGCCTCCCTCGAGGGTGCTCACCCTCATGCCGGCCGTGGCCCTTTCTGCCAGGGCTTCCGAGATCACTGCCCTCAGTGAGCAAGCCGAGGTGGACCGCATCTGGCCGGATCTGCGCGTCCATGCCTGTCTGGATGTGAGCGCTCCTCTCATCGGCGCGCCTTCGGTGTGGGCCAGCGGGTATGCCGGCGCGGGAGTGAGCATCGCGGTTTTGGACACGGGTCTCGATCTGGAGCACCCCGACTTCGCCGGAAGAATCGCGGGTACTGCCGATTTCACTGGCGAGGGTGTCGGGGATGTGAACGGGCACGGCACTCATGTGGCGGGAATCGCCTGTGGGGATGGAAGGGCCAGTCGGGGCAGGTACAGGGGAATCGCGCCCGCCTCCAGTCTCCACGTGGCCAAGGTGCTCGATCGGCACGGCTCAGCATATATGAGCGACGTGATGGCGGGCATAGACTGGGCGGTGAAGCAGAATGTCCAGGTGATCAACCTCTCGCTTTCTGGCTCTCCTCCCGGAGACGGTACCGATGCCTTGTCGGAGACCTGTGACTTGGCCGTCGAACGGGGGATTGTGGTCTGTGTGGCTGCGGGCAACTCTGGGCCCAGCGTAAGTAGCATCGGACCGCCGGGATGTGCCCGACAGGTGATCACCGTGGGCGCGTCCACCGACGATGACGGGGTCCTGGAGGCGTCCTCACGAGGCCCAACCTCGGACGGGCGCGTCAAGCCTGACATTCTGTGCCCAGGGTCGGTCATTGTCTCGTGCCGGGGAAGTGGCACGTCGTTGGGAAGCCCGCTGGACCTGGAGTACACGGAGGCCTCGGGAACCAGCATGGCGACTCCCCACGCATCGGGGTTAGCCGCCCTTCTGCTGGAAGTCGACCCCGGCCTCACCCCGGCCGACGTCAAGCAGTTGATGAGGGAATCCGCGGTGTGCCTGGGGCTGGAGGAGAACACGGAAGGGGCGGGGCGCGGTGATGCCAGAGCAGCTCTGTCCTCTGCCCTTGAGTCGGTTGGCGCACCCGAGACGAAGGGATGCCTGGAGGCGCTCCTTAACCTGATTCCACTGCTGGGTGAGACATTCCGGTGGAGATCTACGAGCGCGCGCACATCCTGAACTGGCAGTGGGCCAGAAGTTCCGGGGTGGCGACCGGGTGCCCCTTTCCTGGATGCCCCGGCCCAGTGGTCTTAACAGCCGGTTGGCTGATCAGGGGCGCTTCCTGTATGATATCCTGTAGCAGGTGGGATTCACTACGGTTGGAGGCGGGAAAGGGGGGATGCGTCGGGCTCTGCTAGGACTGATACAGAGTGTCGCGTTGGCGGCACTGCCGGTGGTTTCGGGTTGCGTGGCCGTCGAGCCGCTGGTCACGCCCACCTCCACTGCCACATGGACGCCCTCGCCCACTTCCACCGCGACGTGGACTCCGACCACGTCACCCACGCCCACGAGCACTCCGACGCCCACTCCAGAGCCCACGGCGACCCCGCGCGGGCACCTGGAAGTCGCGGTGATCCTGCACGGGCCATCGCGGTTCTTCCAGGTGAACGAGGTGCTCGGCGACAATGACGCCTCTTCCATCCCCATCCTGGCTTACCAGGGGGAGTCCATTCCCGACTTGACGGCCTTTGACGCGGTGATACTCACGGGTGGCGAGTATTCTCCGCGCCGCTTCGATGAGGTTCCCTTCCTGCAGCAGGAGAAGGAGAGAGTGCTCCAGGCCATCGAAGCGGGTGTACCTGTTCTCGGGATTTGTCTGGGCCACCAGTTGCTGGTCCACTGGCTGGGCGGGCGCGTGGAGCGAAGTGCCCAGTTCGAAGTGGGGTGGCTGGAGGTGGCGCTGAGCGAAGAGGGGCTTCGAGATCCGCTTCTGCAGGGACTGGAAGCTCGATACTATGCCTTTCTGTGGCACTGGGACCAAGTCAGCGAGCTTCCACCCGGCGGAGTGAATCTGGCGTCCTCGGAACTCTGCCCTGTACAGATCTTTCGCTATCGGGACCTGCCTGTCTGGGGTATCCAATCCAACCCTCAGTACGATGCTGCACTCGCTCAGTCGGTGCTTCTGGGAGCTGGGTGGTTGGCGGATCTTGGCGTCGATGCCCAAGCCATGGCCATCAAAGGCCACGAGGTGGACGACGGAAGCCAGGGGCGCATTTTCGGGAACTTCTTCCAGTACGTGAGGACCCGGTAAATCCCCGCTGAGGCGAGTGCTCGCGGGACCAGCCCCGGCCGACCCGGGTCACCGTGGCGGGTTGTTCGGGATCGGGTCTCTCGCGCTCGCGGGGCCGCTTCCGCAAAGAGAGCAGTGCGAGCGATCGTGGCAATGCCTGTCACCAATGCGGCTGCCAGTGCGCCCAGGGCGGGGGGGCGTGCCATTGTGGTGTCGCAGGGGCTTTGGTGGCGGAGGGTCTTCCCTCGTGCCGCGCTCCTCGGCCACTGTGGTTGAACAACGAGCCGGTTCATGGTATAATGATGCAGTAGAGGGGGAGTGTCGGAACTGGCAGACGAGCGTGATTTAGGATCACGTGGAGCGATCCGTGTGGGTTCGAGTCCCACCTTCCCCACCTGGTCCTAGTGTTGAGCGGGTGTAGTTCAGCTGGCAGAACGTCTCCTTGCCAAGGAGAAGGTCGTGGGTTCGAATCCCATCGCCCGCTCTTCTGTTTGCCAGGCACCTGAGAGTTGTCCGGGCGCCTGGCTTTCGTGCAGGGTGCGTGTGTTGCGCGATACTTCAGAGTGCTGAAGGGTAGGTAGGGTCGTTGGAAGTCGCCACGAAGGAGTTGGAGAATCGGCAGGCTGTTATGACTGCCACGGTCGATGAGGAGTGGCTGGAGCCGTTCATGAGGACTGCCTCACGTCGGCTTGCGGGCCGCTTGAACATACCTGGCTTCCGCAAGGGCAAGGCCCCCCATGGCGTCGTGCTCCGACATGCCGGCAGGGAGGCGCTGGTGAGGGAGGTCATCGACGATCTCGGAAGGACGGCTTACGAAGAGGCTGTGTCCGAGAGCGGCCTGGAACCGATCCAGTTGGATGACCTCGAGATTGACGAGTGGGATCCTCTGACGCTGCGTATGACCGTGTCTCTGCCGCCGGTGGTCGCGCTGGGGGACTACAGGAACATACCGGTGGAGGTCAAGACAGTAGAGGTAGGGGAGGAAGATGTAGATGAGGTGCTCGCGGAGCTCCAGGAACAGTATGCGGAGAAGGTAACCGTTGAGCGGCCCGCGGAACTCTCCGACTTCGTGCTCCTGGACGTTCAAGGCACGGTGGATGGCCGCGTAGTGTCGAAGCTGGAGCAGCAGGAGTACGAACTGCGAGAAGGCGACGAAGGCTTGGTGGCCAGGCAACTTGAACAGGTGGTGGGGATGTCTCCTGGAGAGGAGAAGCGGTTTGAC
>DATEXS010000324.1:0-3096 GCA_035256725.1 Anaerolineae bacterium | reverse complement strand
CCTTGACGCTCTCTTGCCACGCCAGCGCAAGCCTTGTATCCTTGCCTCTTTTCTTGTTTTGTGCTACCATAATGCTAATTCCTGGAATTATCGTTACATAGATCAAGAATCATGTCACAATCCACCGTGGTGAGAAGCCTTAGTGAACGCGAGGCACGGCTGCTGAGCGAGTTGGCTGCGGCCGGCATGAGCACTTTCACTGTCGAAGAGGCTGGCCAGACGTCCGGCCTCAGTGGTGCTGATCTCGTTAGGCTGCTTCATCGTCTGAGCGCCAAGCGCTGGCTACGGAGGTTGCAGCGCGGAAAGTACAGGCTCATCCCCCTGGAATCGGGCCCAGAGGCACACTGGGCTGAGCACGATTATCTGATTGCCGCGGCGCTGGTACAGCCCTACTACTTGGCCTACGCCACCGCCCTCAACTTCTATGGCTATGGGGAGCGCCAATCCAGACCCGTGTGGATCGCCACGACTCGCCGCAAGCGCGCCGTGACGGTGGAAGGTGTTACCTACCGTTTCGTGACCCTCGGGGAGCACAAGTTCTTTGGCTACGCAGCTCTACAGCTACTGGATAGGCCCGTACACATCGCCGAGCGGGAGAAGGCCATCGCAGATGGATTCGACCACCCCGAGCATTGTGGAGGAGTCATCGAAGTGGCAAAGGGGCTGTGGTTTGGGATTGACGAGCTCGATTTGACTCGACTAGTCGACTACAGCCGTCGCCTCCGCAATCGCACAGCCATGCGTCGACTGGGTTTTTGGCTGGACCGATTCAAGAGCGCAGACCAGGCTATCCTGCAGCAGTTGGAGTTGCCCGAGGATCGGAACTACGCCCGCCTGGACCCTGCTGGACCGGACTTCGGCCCAAGAGAGGCTCGCTGGCGATTGATCGTCAACGTACCGGAGCGACAACTATTGGAGTGGCGGCAGCATTAGGGTGATCGCCGAGGCCGAACTGCGACGCGTCGCTGGTCAGGCCGGACTGGGCGTAGGCCAGGCTGAGCACGAGTACGCGGTCCTAAGTGCTTTGGATGCGCTTTCTCAGACCGCTCTGCTTTCAGACACCTTCTGTCTCAAGGGAGGCACTGCGCCAGCTCTACTTCCCCGACTGGCGTCACTCCGTGGACCTCGATTTCAGTGTGCTGCCCCTCTTCCCAGCAGAGCGCCTGAGGGCCGGCTTGACGGACTGGTTCAAGGAGGCGGACCGGCTTCACGGGCTCCAGATGTCACTAGACAGCCTTCACCAAGCAGACGGAGCAGCGAGAGTCCGCGCTCGATTCGTCAGCCCCCTTCGGCATCCCAATCGACTCCTCTTGGACATAACCCTCGATGAACCGGTGATACTGCCACCCGAACGACGTCCCGTGGTGACCGGCCTCTTCCGAGATCTACACCCGCACGTACTCTCCTACACCTTGGAGGAGATCCTGGCGGAGCAACTGCGCAGCATCCTACAGAGGGGCAAAGCGCGGGACTACTACGACGTGTGGCGGCTTTTCAACGAGCAAGCCAAGGTGTTCGACCGCCAGTTGGCACGTCGAGTTCTTGGCCAGAAATGCACGCACAAGGGTCTGCCGGAACCGCACACAGGGGCTTTTCTATCCCCTACGCTCCTTCAGGCGGCTTCTGCCTACTGGTCACAGGAGTTGATTGGGCAGGTGCTGGGCGGCGAACTACCAACGTGGGAGACGGTGGTGGCAGACCTGAGCAAACTGCTGACCGACTTCTTCTCCTAGAGGCGCCTGCACCAGGCCAAGCCTGAGCGAAGAGGCTTTGGCTTACACGGCCTTATACCTCGTTGGGCAGGTCCACGAACTCCACCTCCACGTCAAACTGGCCCGTGATCACGTCCCCCAGGGCCAGCACGCCCAGTCTCTCGGTGTTGTAGTGCCCGCCAGCGAAGAAGCTGATCCCCGCCTCGCGGAATAGCTCCCGGTTCCATTCGTGGGGCTCCCCGGTGACGTAGAGGTCCACCTTGTCCCGGATCAGCCCCTTCATGTCCCCGGGGTTGGGAGCGCCATTGACAACTGTGCGCGAGTGTGCTATACTATTGCTAGTGGAGTATCACTCTTCTGTGTGCGAAAGTCGGCTTTGCATGCCGTGCGCCCGGTAACCGGGCCTAGCTACAGAGGGGTGATTCTCTTTGTATCGAACCGATTCTTCCTCCCATACCAGTTCTTCGGGTATTTCGCAACGTCGTAGAGGTCCACCAGCAAGCTCACCTTCTCTTCGACCACGCGGTAGTACCGCATCTCGCCCGTCGTGAACGCTCGATACACGGCCCAGTTCATGTAGTCAACGACGCTCAGGCAAGGCTCGCCCTTGGGAGTCTGGGCCTGGACCATGAATTCCGTCGTCACCTGGGTGCCCCATTTCTCCTCGAACTTCTCGATCCCCCGGTCAATAGCTCTGCTCAGCGGGGCCTGACGCTCCCGGGAGCCCCGTCTGGCGAAGTAGATGAAGTTGCGCTCGTAGCGGTGCAGCAGGTTCTCGAACAGGTGGGCCACCAGGTGGTCATAGAAGGCGCTCTCTTGAGCCCTGAAGTTGCTCCGGAAAACGCGTTCAATCTTGCGGGCAACAATGAACTGGGCCTCGAACTCTAATGCGGCAAGCAGCTTGAAAAACTGGTAGCGGATTTCCGGAACATCATCTTTGGCGTGGAAGGCAATAGCCGTCCGCTTGATAGAAGGAAAGTCCTGGAAATAGGGATCTTGGACCACCTCCCGCTGGAGTGCCGAGATAGCTTCCCGCAGGGGTTTGGGGTCCTGGGTTTCGACCAGGCCCAAGATCAGGATGGGAGAACACCCTGGCTGACCTACGATCAGATTGCCTTTACGATCGTAGAAGGTCGGGTCACCAGACTCATCGACAAAGAACCAGTTGCTGCCCGCCCTTGGCTTCTTCATCCTTGGTGTCTTCCTCTTCTAAGCGGCACAATTAAGCGGCTGACGTCACTCGGACCGGCGCGCTGCGCCTTCCCCCACCCAACCTTACGCATTTGGATCGGTGGAGATAGGGCAGATCTTACACCTCGTTGGGCAGGTCCAGAAACTCCACCTCCACATCGAACCGGTCCCTGATCACGTCCCCCAGGGCCAG
>DATEXS010000323.1:0-9867 GCA_035256725.1 Anaerolineae bacterium | reverse complement strand
CAGCGTGAACGACATCCTGCCCTACAGATACGCCGGTGAGGCAGGTCTGTCTCTGCCGGACTTCCTGGCAAACAACGGAGTCCAGGGCTTCAAGGAAGTGAGCCTCATCTCCACTGACGGCGGCATCGTGACCCTGGAGAGGGAGTACGTGAGCGAGCGGTCGCTCCTTCTGCCCTATCTGGAGAGTATCCGCTTCCAGGACGACGGCCTCCACGTGTCAACGTGGCTGAAAGGCATCACCAAGATCATCGTGATCGGCGAAGAGCTGCCCATTATCATCGACGGGCGGGCGACCTCCATGGGCCGGCTGTTGAGAGAGAACACTCTCACCGTGATCTCAGAACGTAGCTATCCCATGTACCGCAGTGAGGAAGACGGTGAGGTGCGCAAAGGGGAGTACTCCCATCTGCACACTGGTGCCCCCATCAGCGACGTGGTGGCCCATCGCGACTTCTCCACGCTGACTGTCACCGACGCCGAGGGCGCAGCGCACACCATAGAGGCTCGCGACGCTGAGCAGGCCATCCTGACGATTTACTACGGAAAACCGACTCTCATGCTCCCCGAACTGCACAAAGGTGAGTGGGTTTCGGATGTGGCACGGGTGGTCTCCAATCCGTAGAACCAGCACAAGGATCAACAGCAAGGAAAGGGGTGGTGACATGGTTTGTCACCACCCCTCTTGGTGTAACTGGAAGTCGAGGACGCCCTATTCCAGCGTCAAACTCACCAGCATGGAAGCCCACTCGCTGGCGGACAATCCCGGCACCACCAACTCGATGGGACTCTCCGGATCAGCCTCTGCCAGCCATTCTCCGTCATCCTTCAAGACCACCATGGCTTCGCTGCCCAAGTCGCCCAGAGGTATGGAAGAGCTGTATCCGTCAGAGGCAGTGGCCATCAGCGTGGTCGCGGCGCTGTCAACGCCAGCCAGATCGAAGAGATCGCTGAGAAGCACTCCCTCATAGGTATGGGTGCTCTCGCCCCGCTGGGTCTGCTTCACCACGTTTTCCACGACCGCAGTCTCCATGTTCGCAAGCTCAGCGTAGTCCAAACTAAGCACATTGGACACGGCGCCGTCCACCGTGAGCGTCCAGTCGACGACAGGGGCCTCAGATGCTTCCGGAGCCTCAGCCGACTCGGGCTCAGCGGCAGACTCGGTGCTCGCGGAGATTTTCACCAGTTGCGACACCCACTCGTTGGCCGGCAGCCCCGGAACGACCAGGCGGATGGGGCTCTCGGGATCGGCCTCCACCAGCCATTCGCCGTCCATCTTCAGGGCGACCATGGCGTCCTCGCCCAGATCTGCCATGTTGATAGCCACGCTGTAACCGTCGACAGCTTCTGCCGTGATGGACTTCGCGTCGCTACGAACGGCAACCAGGTCGAAGAGAGTAGTGAGCGGGACTCCCTCGAAATCATGGGTGCTCTCGCCGCTTTTGGTCTGAACCACCAGACCCTCCAGCTCGACCCGCTCGAACCCAGTCAACTGAACGAATTCGAAGGTCCTCTCATTGTCCACAGCCCCTTCGAAGGCCAACTCCCACTCAGCCTGAGGGGGCAGAGCGCCAGCACCCTCCACCACGATACTGCTCAACTGGAAGATCCAATGGTTTGCCGGCTTGTTGGGCACCACCAACCTGATAGGTCCGTGCTCCTCGTCGGCTGTGGCGATCCACTCTCCGTCCGACTTGAGGGCCACGATGGCATCCTCCAGGTCGGGCATGGAGATCATGATCGCATAGCCGTCGGCAGCAATGGCCGTAATACCACTGGCTTCTGGACTCGCTCCCGCCTTCTCCAGGATGGCGGCCAGAGATACACCTTCCCAGTCATTGACGGTATCTTCGCCGGTAGACTTCTGCATGAGGATCTCTTTCAGCGAGACTTGCTCCATCGCCGCCAGGTCCGCGTAGCTGAGCGTTAGCGGCGTGTCTACCTCTCCTTCCACGGTCAGCGTCCAATCCACCTGAGGAGCCTGTGGAACTGCCGCTCCGCCACATCCAGCAAGCACAAGCATGATCGTGACCAGCAGCGCTAGCCCAGAATACTTCAACAGCTTCATCTTTTGCATACCTCCTATGGCAGTCCGTTGTTGCCCATTTCCAGCAAGCACCAAAAAGGGCCCTGTCAACGTTATCTTTTCGATCCAGACCTCCTTCCTCATCATACTCTACGCTCGAAAGGAGGCCAGCATCCAGATACGGGACAGAGCCCCTGGCAGCATTCTCCTTTCCAAGCACGGGAGGCACGGCCTTTTCAAGCCATACCCTAACGCCCAGCGTCCATGGGCCTGCGCCGGTAGGATCGCTGGGTCGGAGAACTCAGCACTCTTATGTTGTAAAGGTCAGAAGAAGCCCAGCTGGCATGGGGAGATGAACAGGCCAAGTGTCTCGGCGGCATTTCCGAGGTCCAGGCGCGTCAGCTTGAACTCGCTGGCAATGTCCCAGGCAGTGTCGCACGGTAGCTTGTCATTCACCAGGGCGCCACGGATGCGAGCCGCCAGTTCCTCGCTGACTTCCGCTTGTGAGTGGACGATACGTCCCTTGCCCTGCCCCCTGGGACTATGTCCGAAGAGACCCAACTGGCACTGCGATGCCTTGATCTCGAGGTCAGTAGCCGTGTCTCCCACTACGAGGGGCTCTACATCCAGCTTCCCGGCAATCGTATGCATCGTTGCGCAAGTCACTCGTCCGTCCTCTTCCAGAGCTTCTCTCAGTTCCTGAACAATCTTCTGATTCTTCATACCCCGCTCCACAAAAAAAGGGCGCACCTGGAAAAGAGCGCCCTATTTATCCCAGCGATTCTCCTTTCCAAATACGGGAGGCAAAGCCCTTTCAGGCTGTGCCCTGCCGCCCAACGCCCATGGGCATCGGCCTTTAGGCACGTTGGGTCGGAGAACCTATTCTCTATTAAGTCATCATACAGTGGTCTGCCCCAAAGGGCAAGTCGCGATTCACTCCCCTCTCGTCCAAGAGAGACACAATCTGCCGCGGAAGCTGGTCCCTGTTCTGAAGATCTACCTCTACGACCCTTATCTCGGCGCAATGGAGTTGCTCTCTCAAGGTGTCCAGCAGCTCTGGTCGCACCACCACCAAGGCCAGCGAGAAGGCACCTTCGTCCAGCACAGCCAGTGCTGGTTCCAACCCCAGTCCCAGTGTTAATTCCAACGGACCCAACTCATCCACGATGAGCAAGTCGCAGGGCGTTGCTGCGGCCAGCAGGTCCGAACCCCACTCCAGCGTGGTGAGAACAAACCTGTATCTACCCCATCGGAGCTCGCCCGGCGTTTCGTCCGCCACCGCGAGGGTTCTCTCAGCGCCGGTCGCCACGTCAGCCAGGGTGATGGCGACTTTTTCCTCTCCGTCGAAGACAGCGCGCGCGAGCACCCCAGCACAACGGTAGCCAATCTCGCCAGCCTGCTCAACCACCTGCTGGCACAGATGCGTCTTGCCGACGCCTCGCTCACCGGTGACCAACACTACCCTGCTCATCCGACTTACCGTGGCTTACGCCTACGTCATCTTGACCACGATGTCCTTGCCATTATCGTGGCCACTGCCACTCCGAAGACAAAAGGGGCTGAGAAGTGTGCGATAGCGCTAAGCAGCAGTGCCCTGCGTGGCCCCATCGCCCTGGAAGAAATCATAGTCGCCACGATATTAGCACTATCGTGGAAACCGTTTAGGAAGTCGAACCCAGCGGCGACCACCACCAGTGCTATCGTACTCACCTGACTTGGGGACATCGTCTCTTCCGTGCGGAGCGCCCCAAAGCAGCTTCATGACCAGTGTGGCCGGACAAGATCCGGCCACGGCATGACGCCCATTTCCCTCTATACCCGAATTATAACAGAGGCGGTGGGTCGCATCAAGTGTTCTTGGAGCCTCCGCCAAGGCTCAACCCTCGCAGGCGCGGCGACCGAGGAAGCCTGCTAGACCTGGCACAGGGTCAAACGCGCGAGGCCATGGCGTGCCTCACCGAACTTGCTGCCCTGCTCCCGCGCGAGGTCTCCACGGGCTTGCCCGCCAATCCCGCGGCAACTGCTGCGCTCGTGGGTAGCGTCGCGGCGGGTTCTCCTCCACGCTCCCCCGCACCTGCTTGACGCTGACCCTTCACAGTGCTATACTCGCCAAGTAGGGCCTGGAAGAGCATCACTGTGTGCTCATTTGACGAAAAGCGACTCGCGCCAAGAGGCAAGGGGGCAAAGCTTATCACTCCTCAACTGGACGGCGAGCGGCTCCTCGAAGACCTGGACTCCCTCGCTCGTTTCGGTGCATCCCCTGACGGAGCCATTGACCGCGTCGCATACAGTCCCGCGGACCAGCAGGCGCGGCGGTGGGTGGAGAATCAGATGAGGCAACTCGGCCTGGAAGTCAGAGTGGACCAGGCGGGCAACAGCATCTGCTCCTATCCCGGTCAGTTGCCCGAGTTGCCTCCCCTGGCCATCGGCTCCCACACCGACACCGTACCCCAGGGCGGACGATACGACGGGGCCCTTGGCGTCGTGGCCGCCCTGGGCTGTCTTCGAGCTTTGCAGGAGGCCGGGCTCTACCTGCGCCACCCGTTAGAGGTGATCAACTTCGCCGCCGAAGAAGCAACCATGGGGGGCACCATCGGTAGCAGGGCCATGGCCGGCTTGCTGGATCCGCAGATCCTCCAGATGCCAGCATGGGATGGCCATCCTGTGAGCAGCCATCTGGCGGCAGCGGGCCTCGATCCATCTGCTGCTGCGCAGGCTCGTCGCGAGGAGGGAAGCCTGGCCTGCTTCCTCGAGCTGCACATCGAACAGGGAGGCACCCTGACGGCAGCAGGCCTCCCGCTGGGGGTGGTAGAGGGCATCGTCGGTATCCGCCGCTACACGGTGGGCTTCGAGGGGTTGGCCAATCACGCCGGCACGACTCCCATGAATGAGCGCCGCGATGCACTGGTCATGGCCGCTCCCTTCATCCTTAGAGTGCGGGATATCGCCCTGACGTACGGGATAGTGGGCACGGTGGGCAGTCTGCACCTCCAGCCTGGCGCCCCGAGTGTGATACCCGGCTGGGTGGAGCTGAGCGTGGAGACCAGAGGGCTCAGTGAAGCGGCCCTCAACGATGCCGAGAGCGACCTGTCGGCGGCTGCCAAGGAGACGGGAGGCCAGTTCACGGTGTTTTCCAGGAAGCCGCCAGCTCGGTCAGATCCTCGCCTGCTGGCTTGTCTAACCCGAGCCTGTGAGGAGTTGGGCGTACCTTATCAGCTTTTGCCCAGCGCCGCCGGTCACGATGCCATGTGCATCGCTCACATCGCCCCGCAGGCGATGCTCTTCGTGCCCAGCCGAGGAGGGATCAGCCACTCCCCGGAAGAGTTCACGGACCCCGAGAGCTGCATCACAGGTGCTCGCGTGCTGTTGGCCGCCCTTCTCAAGATAGACGCCGTGCTCGACACGAAGGGATAAGGAGAGACTGTTGCTCGCCCTTCGGTGACTGGGCCGCCACCGGCGGCACAAGGTCTCGAGAGTTGACTCATGGAACAAAGCCTTCGCACCACGCTGCGCGATTGGGAGCGAACGAACGACCTGCACTACGTAGACCGGGTCGTGGACCCGCGCTTCGAACTGGGAGCCGTACTCTCTCTGAGGAAAGACGGTCCGACGCAATTCTTCCGTCGGGTCAAAGGCTATGACATGCCGGTGGTGGGCAATGTGCTCAACACCAGGGAGAAGATAGCTCGGGGACTTGGCGTGGAGCTACACGCGTTGCAGGATGCCTGCATCGACGCCCTTGACCAGGGCATCGAACCCTTATTCGTGCCGGAGGGACCGGTGCAGGAGGTGGTTCACCAGCAGCGGGTGGACATCCCGTCACTCCTTCCCGTGCCCACCTGGTTCGAGAGGGAGGGCGGAGCGTACATCACAGCTGGCGTGGTCATCGCCAAGGACCCAGAGACAGGACTGCGCAACGTATCCATAGCTCGGCTGCGGGTGGAAGGCGGCGATCGACTCCTGGCCGGCATCGCTCCCACTCATCACCTGAGCGAGTTGATACGGAGGGCGGAGGCTCAAGGCCGCGATCTGGAGGTCGCGGTCGCCATAGGGAACCACCCTGCGGTGCTCATCGCCTCGCAGATGTACGTCGAGCTGGGCCACGACGAGTACGACATCGCGGGCGCGCTGCTGGGCGAACCCCTCCGCCTGGTGCGCTGCCGCACGGTCGATCTGGAAGTTCCCGCCGAAGCGGAGATCGTCCTCGAGGGTGTCCTCGGCCCCACGGACAGAATCGAAGAGGGCCCTGTGTCCGAGTTTCCAGGCTTTTACGTCAACTACGGTGCGGGGCACGCAGTGCGTGTCCGAGCCGTCTCCCATCGTCGGGATGCCATCTACCAGGCCATCCTGCCCGGTTACGCTCCCGAGCACTGCCTCTTAGGGGGCATCGCCATCGGAGCTACGAGCTGTCAGGCGCTCCGGCGCGCTATGCCCAACGTTCAAAGGGTCTTCATCACTGATGGTGGAATGGGACGGCTACACGCCATCATCACGATGCACAGACCCAAGCCTGGCGAAGCCAGGCGAGCCATCACGCTGGCCATGGGCCAGGTGAACTTGCTGAAGCTCGTCATCGTCGTCGATGACGACATAGACCCCGAAGACTGGTCCCAAGTGGAATGGGCGCTGGCCACGCGTATGAGGGCCGAGCGGGACATCGTGGTTTTCCCCGGAGCGAGGGCGGATCGGTGTGAACCGCTGGAGGAGAACCTCACCGTAACCAAGGTTGGCATCGTGGCCACCTCGCTGCCCGGTGATGGAGACCCAGGCGGGCGATTCGAACTGGCACGCCCACCACGCGAGGTGCTGGAACGAGTGCAAAGGGAACTGGGCGCGTACTGACTGCGTCCCAACGGGAGAACTGCATGAAGCTTGAATTAGACGGACAGAGCCTCTTGGCCTCTGAGGTGGTCGCGGTGGCCACGGCACCCAAGGGCCATTGGCCGTTGGTGCTCCTCTCGGCAGAGTCGCGACAGCGGCTGGCGACGGCACGCCAATACGTGGAGGATCACTGGCTGAAAGCTGATGCTCGACCCATCTACGGCTTCAACACCGGCGTGGGCAAGCTGAAGGATTCGGCCATCGCCCTGGAGCAGATCGATCTCTTCCAGGAGATGCTGATCAACTCCCACAGTGCCGGTGTTGGGAAACCGCTCCCGGAGGACGTGGTCAGGGCCATCCTCATCCTCAGGGCCAATACCTTCGCCCGAGGATGCTCCGGCGTGCGCCCCGAGTTGGTGGACCGCTTGCTGGCGCTGCTCAACCGTGGTGTGCATCCCGTCATACCCGAACTCGGCTCGGTGGGAGCCAGCGGCGACTTGGCTCCCCTGGCTCATATGGCCGGAACGCTGGTGGGACACCCTCAAGCAGAAGCGTTCTTCGACGGACGACGCATGCCGGCCACTGAGGCCCTCGATGCCGCGGGTATCGACCCCATCCAGTTCAAACTGGGCGCCAAGGAAGGGCTGGCCTTGATCAACGGCAGCACCGTGTCGCTGGCTATCGCCATACTGGCCAAGCATCAGGCGGAGCTGGCCCTGGCTCACGCCGAAATCGCCCTGGCCCTAAGTCTTGAGGGCATGCGCGGGGAGTTGGCTGCCTTCGATCCACGTATCCAGGAAGCGCGGCCCCATCACGGTCAATCCAAGACCGCCGAGATTGTGCGTCGCCTGACGGACGGTAGTCAACGCTGCACTGAGTCAGCACGGCAGGTGGCCCTCCCCGACGAGGGGCGGATGCCAGCGCAGACCATCTCTGCGCGGGTACAGGACGCCTATTCCCTCCGTTGTGCGCCGCAGGTACATGGCCCAGTCCGTCATGCACTGGAGTATGTGCAGAGCATTCTGGCCACGGAGATCAACTCCTCCACCGACAATCCTCTCATTTTCGAGACAGAGAAGGGGTATGACGTTCTGAGCGGCGGGAACTTCCACGGCCAGTACCTGGCTCAGGCCATGGACTTGCTGGCCATGGCTATGACCGACCTGGGCAGCATCAGCGAACGTCGCGCGCACCGTCTTCTAGATCCGACGATGAGCTACGGCCTGCCCAGCAATCTGGTGGCGAAGCTACCCGGACTGAACACCGGCTACTCCATCGCTCACTGCTCCATGGCCGCGCTGGTGGCGGAGAACAAGACACTCTGCTGGCCGACCAGCGTCGATTCCATTCCCACGAAGAGCAACCAAGAGGATCACATCAGCAACAGCACCTGGTCCGCTCGCAAGGCGCGCACGGTCATCGACAACGTGCAACAGATCGTGGCCACCGAGATGCTCATGGCTGCCCAGGCCATCAGTCTGACCGAACCGGTGCTCAGCCAGTTCAGCTTGGGCCGTGGCTCCGCTGCCGCCTTGGCAGCCCTTCGCGAACGAATCCCGGCCGCTCTAGAAGGCGACCGGTGGCTGCACGCTGATCTGGTCGCTGCTCTGGAGCTCCTTCGTAGCGGCGCCGTTCTCCGGGCTGTTGAGCAGGCCATCGGTCCGATCCGATAGCTGGATCTCCGCTGGCAACCTGTGGACGACCCTTTGAAGAGGTGATCTGGTGGATCTGGCGATCAACGGAGGCTTAGTCGTCGGTGAACAGGGGCGCGTTCATGCCGACGTGGGCATCGCAGAAGGACGAATCGCTGCTCTGGCGGCTCCAGGTTGTCTCCCGGAGGCTGCACGAACCATAGACGCCTCTGGTATGCTTGTTCTCCCGGGCGCAATTGACGTCCACTTCCACAGCCGCACCCCAGCGTACCCCGAGCGGGGCGACTTCTACACCGAAACACGGGCCGCTGCGGCGGGAGGTGTGACCACCGTCCTGGAGATGCCTATCTCCAAGCCGGGCTGTGCCACGCCCAAGACCTTCCGCAACCGCCGGCGACTCGTCGAAGAGCAGGCCATCATCGATGTCGCTCTCTTCGGCGCTCCGGGCACCCTCAATCGCGCAGACGTCCTGGGGATGGTGGAGGAGGGTGCCATTGCCTTCAAGATCTTCATGCACCGGCCTGTCTTGGGCCGCGAAGACGAGTTCATGGGCATCTGTCTCACCGAAGACGAGGAACTGTACCAAACACTGGCTCTGGTGAAGGAAACAGGAAGACGCCTGGTGGTGCACTGCGAAAGCGACTCCATGCTGGAGTCAGGCCTGGCCCGCATCAAGGCGGAGGGCAGGACCGACCCTCAGGCTCATATGGACTCTCGCCCGCCGGTGGTGGAGGCCATGGGCGTGGCGCGGCTGCTGGCCTTGGCAGAAGACCTTGACGTGCCCGTGCACGTGGCGCACGTGAGCTCAACGCTCGCAATCCAGGTGATCCGCCGCTTCCAGAAGGACGGCGTGGACGTGTCCGCAGAGACCTGCCCTCACTATCTGTTCTTCACCGAAGACGACTACCTCCGCCTCGGCCCATGCGCCAAGTACAATCCGCCTATCCGCACCGCCGATGACCAGCGCTCCCTCTGGCAAGGGCTGGCCGACGGCATCATCAGCGTCGTCACCAGCGACCACGCCACCTACCTGCTTGAGGAGAAGGAACGCCACCGCGATCAGCCATGGTTAATCCCCTCCGGCGGTCCTGGCGTGCAGACTCTCCTGCCCATGATGATGACCGCCGCCCTTCGGGGCCGCCTCTCGGTGGAACAAGCGGTGCGGTTGATCAGCGCCGAGCCTGCGAGACTATTCGGTCTCGATGGCCGCAAGGGTGCTATCGAACCAGGGCTGGATGCTGATCTCTGCATCTATGATCCGCGACCCCGGACCGTCATGACGCGGGGCAAGATGTTAAGCAAGGCCAGGGATGTGGACATGCTCTACGACGGGATGAGTCTTCAGGGAGAGGTGGTGACCACCATCTCTGC
>DATEXS010000322.1:0-3739 GCA_035256725.1 Anaerolineae bacterium | reverse complement strand
TTGACGGCCAGGCCTATACCCGAGATCAGTCCACCCCCACTCACCGGCACCAGCACCGTGTTTGCCTCCGGGAGATCCTCCAGGATCTCCAGACCCACCGTGCCCTGTCCGGCGATGACGAAGGGGTCATCGTAGGGGTTGATCATGGTCAGGTTGCGCTCCCTGGCCAGTTGAAAGGCCCGCTCCTCCGCCTCGTCGTAGGTCTTCCCGGCCACGACTATCTCAGCGCCAAGGCCTCTGATGGCCTGCACTTTGTTCAGGGCAGTCCCTTCGGGAATGCAGACCACAGCGCGGATGCCCAGCCGCCCGGCCACGTAGGCCACGGCACGACCGTGGTTGCCCGTGGAGATAGTGATCACACCTGCTTCTTTCTCCTGCGAAGCCAGACTCAGCATCTTGTTCGCGGCCCCTCTGATCTTGAAGGAGCCCGTCTCTTGAAGGTTCTCCAGCTTGAGATACACCGGCGAGCCAGCCTTCTCCGACAGGATTCGAGAGACCAACAGAGGGGTCCGTACGGCCAGCGGCGCGATCCTCTGCTGGGCCTGGCGGACATCGCGCTCAGTCACTTCGTGTTTAGGCATTCTCTCCTGTCCTTGTCGCGGATCGAGCTCAAGCCGCACGGCATGCCGTGCGGCTACGCGTTCTGCCTGATCTGAGGCACCGTTTCGAAGGGTGAGGCGGCGGCGTTACCGCAACTCCTCGATCAACTCGCCGAAGCGGTCCAGCCCCTCTTTGAGATGATCCTCCGGCAGCCCATGGCTGATCCGGAGGTAGCGGTCCATGCCGAACTGGTCCCCGGGTACGACGAAGACACTCTTCTCGTCGATCAACCGTTGCATCAATTCCGTGGAGTTCACGTCCAAATGGTAGCGAACGTAGGCGATCGCCGCCGCCTGAGGAGGCACCACGCTGAACACCCCCTCCTTGCTCTCCAGCCAGGCGTCCAGGATGGGGTAGCCCCTCCGCACGTACTGCCGTGCTCGTTGGATCAACCGGGGTCTCACCTGAGGCGACAGGGCGATGGCCGCCAGCTTGTTGGCCAGCATGGTGGCGCCGATGGTCACATACTCGTGGCGGGCGGTGATCTGGTCCACGGTGTCAGCACGGCTCACCACCCACCCGATACGCAGCCCCGGCAATCCGTACGCTTTGCTCAGGCTGTTCATGGCCAGGACCTTATCGTACCGGCCCCAGAAAGAGGGCGTCTGCGTGTCGGTCAGACGCTCGGCGCCACTGTAGACCTCATCGGCCAGAAGCCAGGCCCCCACCCGCTCGGCCACGGCCACGATGCCCGCCATTTCCTCCTCGGTGAGGATGTAGCCCGTGGGGTTGTCCGGGTTGCAGACGGCGATCAGCTTGGTCTTCTTGGAGACCACATCTCTCAGCTCAGCCAGGTCGGGAGCCCAACCACGCTCCTCGCGGAGATGGAACTCCTTGACCTCGATGCCAAAATTCCTGGACAGCCCCCAGATCTGCATGTAGTTGGGGAGCATCATCACCATCTCGTCACCAGCGGCGAGCAGGGTCTGGATGGTGACGAAATTGGCCTCAGCGCAGCCCACGGTTACCAGGACGTTATCTGGCGTGGCCCCGGGATAGAGGGCGGCAATGGCCTCGCGCAGTTCAATGATCCCGTTGCCCTGCGGATAGAGGAGAGGAGTATCCAGGATTTGATCGAGCACCTCGGGGTCCTGAACCAGCTCCCTCGTGGTCACCGGGTGAACGCCGCTCTCGGAGAGGTTGTACTTCACGACGTTCTCCCACTTGGACATGATCCGTTCCATCTCGAAGGGTACAAACTTGGTCATGAGTCCTCCTCAGCTTGGATTTGATTCAATGTGGCGTCACCAATCCTATGAAAGCATCCTGAGTGGATGCGAAGCGCAGCGGAGCAGCGTATCGAAGGGCGCGGCTCCGTGATGGTGTTCTCCGGTTTGTCAATCCGCATGCTTCGATACGGCCTTCGGCCTACTCAGCATGCTTGACTTACTTGCTCTTAACAGTGTCACCTGACAGCCCCAAGATAAGCATCCTGAGCCGCGTCCTGAGCTTGTCGAAGGATAGGTGCCGAACGTAGTGAGGCACGGTATCGAAGGACACGGCTCTTGGCTCGTTTCCCAAGGTCCACCGCCGGATTTCAAACCTCAGCGAGGGTACTGGTCCCTGGTGCTTTCATGGTGTAGCCGCACGGCATGCCGTGCGGCTACGGGTTTCCCGTTCACAGCAGCGAGGGCGGGCCTTCTAACTCTTGACCTCTTTGGACTCCTCCAGGATGTTGATGTTCCTCTTGGCCAGCTCGGCCATGAAGGTGGTGTACACAGCTCCCTGGATGCAGTCCTCGGGCGGGACGATGCCCTTCTGATTGATCAGGCCCCGGGCGATGAGCCTGGCGGCGATGGCGCACGGAAAGGCCGTAACCCTCTGCATGGCAGAGAAGCCCAACTCCGTGTCCGCCTCGTCCCACATGTAGTAATCGATGCGGGTCTTCTTGCCATCCCGCTTGCCGACCACAGAGTTCCACATGACGCAGACGTCCGTCTCACCCTCCCGAGGCTGGAGCCTGGGCGTGATCATGGACAACAGAAACTCGCGGGGCACTATCTTTTGGCCCTCAAACTCCACGGGGTCCAGGTCCAGCAGCCCGCACTCCTTCAGGGTATCCACCCCGTCGAAATGTCCGGGCCAGCGAACAGTCTTCTCGGCGAACTCCTTCAGCTCCGGCCTGGTGAAGATGAAGCTGGGCATGCCCGGCGTCACCGCGCACTCCAGCTCCTGATCCCTGCCGAACTTGTCGAACTGGAACCTCTCGCGGTCGATCAGGGCTGGCACCTCCACCATTTTGCCCCCCTTGATCACGTAGAGCTTGACCTTGTACTCCCGCAGCACGTGCTCGAAGGCCCAGGTGATCATGTACCGCAGGGGATGCCTCTGCGCGGCCTCCTTGGAGGGGATGCCGCCCACCCTGGCCACGGCGGTCTCGGCCTCGTCCAGCTTGCGGATCCCTTCCCCCGTGGTGACGTTGCTCAGCCCGGGGGCGAAGCCCATCCCATCCACAAAGGTCACGTTGTTCTTGATGGCTGTCTCATGAAGCCAGTCGCCGTACTGGTTGAGGTCCATGCCCTTGGGCAGCATCAGCCCCTCGAGCTCGTAGGCGTCGGGGCGGCGGTGGTACTCCTCCAGCATGTCCACCACGTGCAAACCGGCCTCCACCGCGCTGTGCACCAGGCTATAGCTGGTCTTCCTGTCCGGCAGGGCGATCACGCCCACGTCGTACAGGCCCATCAGCTTCTTGGTCTCCTCCCTGTTGAGGATGTCGACGGGCTGGGGGATGACCTTATCGCTGCCAATCCACTTCTTGGTCTCTTCCAGCCACTCCTTACGCCGGCCTACGATGCCGATGGCCTTGACGTCGCCATCCTGTGCCAGGTCCCAGGCCACCGCCTTGCCGATAGCCCCGGAACCTCCAAAAACGAGAACCTTCATGTGTGTGCCTCCTGTTGTTTTTACACCCTTCTGTGAAATTCACTCAACCGTGTGTTTCTCGATACTGAGAAGCCAGCGCTGATTATAGCCCATCGGCAGCTTTACCTCAAACCGTGAAGGAAGAGGGTGTGGGAAAAGTAGGGGCGACCCGCCGGGTCGCCCCTACAGGCCCGCTTCATGAGGCGACCGCCCGGCACCCTCCCGGAGGATTTGCGCGAGGTTTTTCCACAACCACAAAGGCCCGCTACGGCGGGCC
>DATEXS010000321.1:0-3801 GCA_035256725.1 Anaerolineae bacterium | reverse complement strand
GTGGTCGTGGACAGGATGCTGGGCCTCATCGCCTTCGTCTTCGTGGCCGTAGTGATGGCGCTGCTGGTAGTCTACTCCGCAGGGCAGGCCGCGCTCTGGCAGGTAGCGGTCGTGGCGGCCGTGGTTCTGCTGGGGCTTTGCGCGGTTTTCGCGCTAATGCTCAGCAATCGCCTGCGCGGACAAATCAGACGCCTCTTCGGCCTTGCGCTGCTATCGCCTTTGGCCCCGCTGTACGACAGGCTTTCGGGGGCGCTGTCGGCCTACAGGCGCAGCTACGGCGCCCTGGCCCTGGGCTTCTGTATCTCCATCCTGGTGCTCACCCTCGGCAGCCTGGTCAACTATCTGATCGCGCTGGCCCTGGGCGGCGGGATATCCCTCCTGCACATCTTCCTCTTCACGCCCCTGATCACCTTCGTGCTGCTGATACCCATCTCCCTTGGCGGCATCGGCCTCAATCAAAGCGCCTATGTCTTCTTCTTCAACCTTGTGGGCGTGCCGGAGGAGAAATCTTTCGCTATCTCGCTGATCATGCAGGCCATCATCATCGTGGCTAGCCTGCCGGGAGGCATGCTCTGGTGGCGGAAGCGCTCCGCACGACAGTAGGGGCGACCTGGCGGGTCGCCCCTAGTTCCTTCCTCATAACGTGGTCGGGGACTTACAGGAACTGCTCACAACGCGTCCTGGCTCATACCGCTTCAGCTTCCCCCACCACCCTGCCTCCTTCCAGAGCCTCTTCCCTGCGCTCCGTGGTCCGAGGGAGGGTGAACTCGAAGGTGCTACCTTTGCCCAGGGTGGAATCTACGTCAATCGAGCCCCCGTAGGTCTCGATGATCTGCTTGACGATGGGCAATCCCAAACCTGTCCCGTGCTCCTCC
This sequence comes from Anaerolineae bacterium, assembly GCA_035256725.1. Taxonomy (GTDB): domain Bacteria; phylum Chloroflexota; class Anaerolineae; order UBA7937; family B3-Chlor; genus JAUVXJ01. The sequence goes on along the minus strand of DATEXS010000321.1, from coordinate 2,926 downwards.
ATTTCCTTGGCCTGGTGGGTGCGGTAGAACTCCTCAAAAATGCGCGGGAGGTCGTCAGTAGCGATGCCGATTCCTGTGTCTGAGACCGCACCCACGACCTCGCTATCCCGTTCATCCAGCGAGGCCACAACGGTGCCCCCAGGCGGGGTGTACCTGATGCCGTTGGAGATGAGATTGGTCCACACCTGCTTCAGATCCTCCTCGTCGGCCAGGATCTCGGGCCGCTGGTGAATCTCAACCTTGAAGGTCAGCCCCTTTCGCTCCGCCTCAGCTTTCAGCAGGCTGGCCACCTCCTCCAGCGTCTTGGACACTGACACGGTCTTCTTCCTCTTCAGTTCGGTGGCCTTTTCTTTCATGTGAGCCAGCAGCAGAAGATCGTGCAGCATCTCCAGCAGCTCACCACACCTCCTGTATGCGCTCTGGACCATCTCCTGCTCATCGTCGCCAGCGTATCCGTCCAGGATCAGTCCCAGGTACCCTTGGATGGCGGCGACCGGGGCTCGCAGTTCGTGGGCCACCGTGAGCATGAAGCGGCTCTTCATCGCATCCAGCTTCTCCAGCTCCGTCTTGGCCCTGGAGAGTTCCTTCGCCTCCTGTTCAAAGGTCTGCAGGCGCTTCGTCTCCAGCTTCAGACGTCTGTGCTCCAAACCTTTGTTGACCACGAGAAGCAGATCATCGGAGGTGAAGGGCTTGGAGATGAAGTCATAGGCCCCCTTCTTGATTGTCTTGACCGCCGCCTCGACCGTGGCATATCCGGTGATGATAATGACCACAATCTCCTGGTCGATCTCGTGGATGCGGTCCAGAGCCTCCATGCCGCTCATGCCTGGCATCATCAGATCCAGCAGAACCAGGTCAAAGGATCCCTCACGCAGTTTGCGCAGCCCCGTAGCGCCCGTCTCGGCCACATCTACGTTGTAGCCTGCCGGCGTCAGCGCGCGCTTGCAGCCCTCGCGTATTCCTCGCTCATCGTCAATGACCAGGATGTTCGCCGCTTCCTCCACCGCATATCCTCCTGCGCGCTCCCCCTCATCACCCCGAATCCACTACCGCTTCCTGCTCCAAGATCGCCTCTTGCTCAGGTGAACCCGGTGCCACTGGTAATCTCCGCGGCAACGTGATGGTGAAAGTGCTTCCCACGCCTACCTCGCTCTCCACGTAGATCTGCCCTCGATGCATCTTGATGATGCCGTACACAATGGCCAGACCCAGTCCCGTCCCTCTGCCGATGGGTTTGGTGGTGAAGAAAGGGGTGAAAATCTTGCTCAGATTGGCCTCGGGGATGCCGCAGCCCGTGTCCTCGAAGGCGATCTTGATCATCTCATCTTCGGCAACTTCCGTAGTGATGGTCAGTGTGCCCCCGCCCTCCATGGCCTCGGCGGCGTTGGTCATCAGGTTGACAAAGACCTCTCTCAACTGGGCTGGGTCGGCCTGGATGTCGGGCAGCGCAGGATCCAGTTGCGCAACGATCTCCACTTGGCCGAACGCTGGCTGGACAGTGATCTCCTCAATCGTCTCACTCAGCAACGCATTGACGTCCGTGGTCTGGGCCAGAACTTCGTTTTGTCGTGCGAAGTTCAGGAGGTCCGAGACGATGGTCTTGCACCGCGTTGCCTCTTCGATGATCATCTTCACATCGTCGCGTCGCGGATCATCGGGCGGAAGCTCCTTGCGCATGATATCGGAGAAAAGCAAGATCGTTCCCAGGGGGTTATTGATCTCGTGGGCCACGCCAGCAGCCAGTTGTCCGACGGAGGCCAGCTTCTCCGATTGGATCAACTGCTGTTCAGTCGTGCGCAGGGTTTCCACCATGCTGTTGAAGGACTGCGCCAGGGTTGTCAGTTCCCCGGTTCCCTCCACTGGCACGGTCACCGTCCGGTCCCCCTGGGCCACCCTCTCCGTGGCCTGGGCCAGGGTCTCTACCGGCCGGGTGATGGAACGCGAGATGGGTATGGCGATCATCACTGCCAGAAGGGTGGACCCCAGAGCGATCACCAAGATCCGAGCATCGAACTCGTTGACCAGGTTCTGAAAGGCCGCCTGGCGAGCACCAACATAGAGAATGCCCACTACCTCGCCGCGATGGTCGCGCAAAGGTTCATATCGAGTTATGAAGTTCTCGTTCACCACGTAAGCGGGGCCGGTGAATCCGACACCATCGACGAGCACGACATCGAGGACCTCCTCAGAAAGTCGAGTGCCCACAGCCCTCTCGCCCCGGGCATCCAGCACGTTGGTGGATACCCTCAAGTCTCCGAAGAAGATGGTCGCGGTATCGACGCCGGCCACCTCCTTGATACGATCCACGATGGTGAAGTCATTGTTGAGCAGGTGTCCTACCATCGCGGCTCCCAGGACCGAGCCATCCTCTGCCGTGACAGGCGCCACCGCAGTTACCGTGAACCCCGCGGTTCCCTCCCTGGGATCGAATGGCTCGGGTGCGGCCCTGGGGGTGTCCACGAAGGTGATGCGAGCCTGCTCGGCCAGTCCCAGCAAGACCAGCAAATCCTCCGGGATCACCTCGGTGGCCGCGAAACGATCGCCGGTATCCAGTGCAGCGGCGACGATGGGCAGGCTATACCAGTTGCCCTGCTGAGCTGGCGTAGCCTCTCCTGGCACGTGGGATGTGCGGCCGAGAATGGAATCGCCGTCATCGTCCAGTAGCACAATGAAGTGGCTGGCCACCAGGCTTTGCGACCTGATCTCACCCTCCACCGATTCCTCCAGAGTCCGCATCGCCTCAGGATTGCCCCCTGCGGCCTCGGGCAAAGCGTTGATAACTAGTTCGCTGGACGCAAGACGCCGAGCAGTGGTGCTGATCTTCTCCAGCTTGATCTCGTAGAAGGCCTCCGCCAGTTGCATGTCTCGACTTACCCGCTTGTCCTGTGCATCAGCAAGGTAGTCGCCAATCAACTTGGAGGTCACC
>DATEXS010000320.1:0-13103 GCA_035256725.1 Anaerolineae bacterium | reverse complement strand
CCTGGGTATCTAGCTTGATAGGGCCATGATGGGTGTCGGATGAGGATTCTTGAAGACTTCCAAGGTTTAGCTATCCGTTTGACCGACGAACGGTTGGCCCACATTCTAGAACATCCCGAGATGACCGGGATGGAGTCTGCTGTCGAGCAAACGCTGATCCATCCAGAACAGGTTGTGGAGTCGTTGAGCGACCCGCAGGCAAGGTTGTACTACCGTTTCTACTTCGGCACGGCTGTGGGCAACAAGTTCTTATGCGTGGTGGTGAAAATCACAACTGGGGAGGCTTTCGTTCTCACAGCCTATCTGACTGATCGAATGAAGAGAGGAGTTCTTATATGGCCGAAAGGAAAGTAACGATTTGGTTCGATCCTGAAGGCGATTATCTCGAGGTTATCTTCGACAAGAAGCCTGGATACTTCCGTGAGACACTGAGCGACCAGGTTATGGAAAAGGTAGATGAGCAAGGCAACATACTTGGCTTCTCGGTGCTCAAAGTGAGTGCGTTGAGGCAGAAGCCCCTTGAGGTCGCGCTCTGAGTTCCAGGCGGGTATCCGGTGAGATACGCAACCGATGAACCATGGCTTACGCACGGGCTATTTACTAAAGAACAGGCTCCCCGCCCGGGCTGTCCAAAAGGAGCTCCGTTCGACTCTGTTTGATCTCCCCCGGAAGGACTCGAACTTCCGACAGGGTGGTTAACACCAAGCTCGAGGTGCCTGATTGCATAGCAGGCAACATTGCTTCGCCGTTAGGCCGGGAGAGGAGCCTTAGCGAATCACTATCGCGGCTGCAAAGGATCCGCGTACTATCGGTAAGCTGGGAGCGGCTGAGGGCTTTTGCCTCGTCGGACTCGAAGTTGGTATCGTCCGGGTGAATCACCAGCAGGATGCGGATCGGTTCAGTTCAAGAAGCAATTATCCGCTTCTGGGCCCGGGCGATGATAGCGGCCAGACGGTCTGCCACCTCAGCAGGCAAAGGCGTCGGCACATGCGTTTCCAGCAGTTCCCTGGCGCGGGTCTCGGCCCGGGCGCCCAGGGTCAGCTTGCCGTTCTCACACCAGGCGGAATAGTTGGAGCGATCCAGCAAGGTAGGAAACCAGTTCCTGCGGAAATGTTTCAGGGTGTGCTCCTCGCTGAGGTAGTGCCCGCCCGGGCCCACCTGGTCAATGACCTCCAGGGCCATGGTTTCTTCGCTTACCTCGATGCCTTCCATGAAGCGGGCCACCAGGCCCACCACCTCATCCATGACCACCAATTGCTGATAGCTGGTCGTCAGACCGTTGTCAATGTAGCCCATGTCGTGGACTAGGTTGCCGCCATTCAAGGCGGCCAGCATCACCCACAGCGCCCCTTCCAAGCTGGCCTGCTGGTCGAAGGTCTTGGCGTCCGAGCAGCCTGCGAAGTGGAACATCGGCAGCCGGTAATGGCGCGCCATGTCCTTCAAGGCGCACGCTCCCATCATGAACTCCGGCGAGGCATAGGACATGAGGGTGGTGCGCATGTCAATGGGCAGCACCCCACCCCCGTAGATCAAAGGAGTGCCTTCGCGGATGAGCTGGGCCAGGACAAAACCGGCCAGCATCTCGGCGTTGCCCTGCACCAGTCCGCCGGCGATCGTCACCGGCCCGCTGGCGCCTGTCAGGAGGCCCGGAGTGAAGACGGTGGGCAGGCCCTTTGCGGCCATGTACATCAGCTTCTGGGTAGCTTCCGGACCAAGCTTCAGCGGCGAAATCGGCTCGGTGTACAGCGCGCAGAAGGGATCGCGCTGCAGCTTCTCGGCGCCGCCGGTGATGAGCTCGGCCATTTCGATGATGACCTTCAGGTTGTCCAGGCTCCAGGCGGTGAAGACAATCGGTTTGACCGTGTTGGCGGCCATGGCCTCGAAGTGGTGGATATCTGAATTGGCGGCAGGCACATCGGAGGCGATTCCGGAACACATCATGAATGACAGGTGGGGCAGCGCGTCCACCAGGCGGCTGGTTCTCGCCACGTCCTCTCTTTTCACAGGCCGCCGCTCCCCGGTATAGGGATCGACGATGTTCGGCGTGTCGGAGCCGGTGCCGAAATAGGCCCGCTCGCCCTGCAGGGCTACGGCCGGCCGACCCAGGCGGTCGCAAAGCATCACCCGGCTTGGGGCGACGCGTATGGCCCACTCCACCCGGTGGGCCGGAAAGCGCACCCTGCGCCCGTCTATCCAGCATCCGGCTCGGGCGAATACCTCTATCGCCGCCGGCTCCTCGACCTGCACCCCGGTGCGGCGCATCAGCTCTAGAGTCGCCTGGTGCAGCTCGGCGATCTGGTCATCGCTCAACATGCGGAATCGCGGGGTGACGTTCACGGTATGGTTGCTGCGTGTGTACATATCTTTAGTCTCCGATCTGTATCCCGTGGCGGAGGTTGGCCCGCCGGACAATAGCCTGCACAGCAGCCTGCAACCCTTCAGGCAGCGGCTCGGGTCGATGGCCTTCGAGGATCTCGCGCACCCTGGCACTCGCCGCCCCGCCGTAGGTCAGACTTCCCGCCTGCTGCCAGCCGGCATAGCTCGCGCGGTTGAGCAGAGTCGGATACCAGTTTTCACGGAAGTGGCGAAGGGTATGGTCCTGCTCCAGGAAGTTGCCGTCCGGTCCCACTTGATCGATCAGCTCCAGGGCCATGGTCTCCTCGCTGACTTCGATGCCGCCCAAGATACGACGCACGAGGCCGATGAGCTCGTCGTTCATGACCGTCATTTCCATCGAGGCCGTGAGCCCATACTCGATATAGCCCGCATCGTGGGACAGGCTGCCGCCGGCCAGGGCGGTAGTCAGTATCCATAGCGCGCCTTCCAGGCTGGCCTGCTCATCGAAGGACTTGGCATCCGAACAGCCGCCGAAGCTGAAGACGGGCAGCCGGTAGTGGCGGGCCAAGTCGCACAGGGCGGCCATGTTGATCATGAACTCTGGCGCGGCATAGGACACGTTCATGTGCCGCATATCCATGATGGACACCCCGCCACCGTAGACGAAAGGCATCCCTTCCCCGGCCAACTGGGCGATGACCAGGCCGCTGAGCAACTCGGCATTCGCCACCAGCAATCCGCCCGCGCTGGTCACCGGCGCCACCGCCCCAAAGGTCATGCCCGGCGTGTATACCACCGGCAGGCCCTTCCGCGCCATGTACAGCAGCTTGGAGGTGCCCTCGACGATATGCTGCAGCGGCGAGACCGGCTCCGTGTACAGGATCGCAAAGGGGCTGCGGCGGAACGCTTGCGCCCCTCCGGCCACCACTTCGCCCATCTCCACGATGTCTTTCAAGTTTTCCAGGTTCCAGGCCGTGAAGCAGACCGGCTTGGTGGTGTTGTTGATCATGGCTTCGAAGTGGCGGATATCGGCAGTGGCCTGCTCCAGGTCCTGGGCAACGGCCATGCACATGTGGAAATCAATGTTGGGCAAGCCGTCCACCAGCCGGGCGAAGTTGACCACATCCGCGAAGCGGGATTGCCGCCGCTCTCCGCTGTAGGGGTCGATCACGAAAGGGCAATCCGAGCCCGTACCGAAGTAGGTCTTGTACCCCGCCAGCTCCAGCGCGGGCCGGCCCCGGCGATCACAGAGCGTTATCTGTGAGGGAGCGGCGCGGAGGGCCCACTCCACCAGGTGCGGCGGGAAACGCACGATCTCCCCGTCCAGCCAGCATCCGGCCTTCTGCAGCAACTCCCGCGCTTCGGCCAGCAGGACTTTAGCGCCGGTGCGCCGCAAGACCTCCAGGGTGCCGAAGTGCATCTCCTGGACCTGGTCCTGCGACAAGACCTGGAAGCGAGGACCGGCATTCACCGTGTAGTTGCTTCTGATCATGAGCCCGTCTCCTCGCACTCCCCTCCCAGGTAGGCGCGCTGCACCTGCGGGTCGCCGAGCAGTTCCTGGCCGCCGCCATGGTAGCGGATCTTCCCCAACTCCAGCACATAAGCCCGGTCGGCGATCGACAGCGCTCTTCGGGCGTTTTGTTCCACCAGGAAAATGGTGGTTCCGCTTTCGTGTATGAGCTGAATCTGTTCGAAAACGGCTTCCACGATCTTGGGCGCCAGCCCCAGCGATGGTTCGTCCAGCATCAACAGCTCGGGATCGGTCATCAGCCCGCGGCCAATGGCCAGCATCTGGCGCTCGCCCCCGGAAAGAGTGCCCGCTTTCTGGCGGAAGCGCTCTTTCAGGCGAGGAAAGCGGGTGAAGACCTTCTCGATGTGCACGCGCACATCCTCGCCGCGCAGGGTAAAGCCGCCCATTTCCAGGTTCTCGTAGACCGTCAGCGAGGGGAAGATGCTGCGCTCCTGCGGAACTAGGGCCAGGCCGAAGGCGACCAGGTGGTGGGACCGCAAACCGGTGATGTCCTGGCCCCTGAAGCGGATCGTCCCCTCGCGGATGTCGGTCAAGCCGAAGACGCTGCGCAGGGAAGTGGACTTGCCGGCTCCATTGGCTCCCACCATGGTCACGATCTCGCCAGCCGCTACCTCCATGCTCACCCCATGCAGGACCTCGCTTTGGCCGTAGCCTGCCGTCAGGTCGCGGATTTCCAGAATCCTGTCAGGCATCCCTCAAACCCCCAGGTAGGCGTCTATGACTTGGGAATCGGCGCAGATTTCGGCCGGCGTCCCTTCGGCGATTTTCTGGCCGTGATTCAAAACCGCTATCCGATCGCAGAGGTTCATGATGACCCGCATGTCGTGCTCCACCACCAGGAAGGTCTTGCCCTGCTCGGCGCGCAGCCTGCGGATGTAATCGAGGATTTGATTGACCAGGGTGGGATTGATGCCCGAAGCCGGCTCATCCAACAGGATGAGCTGTGGATCGGTCATGAGGGCGCGGGTGATCTCGACCATCTTCTGCTCGGCATACGAAAGGTTACCGCAGTACTCGTCGGCCACCTTCTCCAGCCCCACCACGGCCAACAGGTCCCTGGCCCGCTCGATCGCCTCCTGCTCCTGCCGCCTGACTTTCGCGGTCCGCAGGACGCCCAGCAAGCAGTTCTCTCCGGCCTGGTTCTTGGGGGCCAGGAGCAGGTTTTCCATGACTGTCATGCGGTTGAAGGCGCGCACTAGCTGAAAAGTCCGGACGATGCCGAGTTGCCCTATCTGGTGAGGGCGCAGGCCGGTGATTTCCTGGTCTTGGAAATAGATCCGCCCAGCCGTAGGTTCGAGGAAACCGGTCACCAGGTTGAAAACCGTGGTCTTGCCGGAACCGTTGGGGCCGATAAGTCCGAATATCAGCCCCTGGGACACCTCGAAGGAGCAATGATCGACCGCCCGCAGATTATCGAAGTCTTTGGTCAGTTGGTCGACTTTTAGCACGGCTATTGCCCCTCTTGTAAGTGACCTTCCGTTCGGGGATCAGGCCCCGCGGCACAAAAATCGTGGCAATGATCAGCAATACGCCAAATATGAGCTGCTGTAAGGCAGCCGGGTTCAGCCAGCCGGGCAGTTTGACGAATCGCAATCCTTCGCGCAAGGCGACGAACCCCACCGTCACCACGACCGCTCCCAGGTTGCTGCCCAGCCCGCCCAGCACGATGATGAGCAGGATGAAAAAGGTCAGCCACATCACGAAACTGCCCGGATCGATAAAGGTGACGTAGTGAGCGAACAGGCTGCCCGCCATTCCGGCCAGGGCTGAACCGATGATCAGAACCCACATCTTGAAGCGATAGACATTCTTGCCCAGGGCCTGGACCGCGACTTCGTCTTCACGAATGCCCTTGAGCACCCGGCCAAAGGGGGAATGCAGCAAGCGCTGGGCGAGCAGGTAAGCCAGCAGCAGGCAGCCCACTGCCAAGACCAGGAACCTCCCGGCGGTGTTGAACTTAAAACCCAGCAGCGAAGCATGAGGGATGCCGGGTATGCCCATCGGCCCCCGCGTCACCGGGAGCCAGTTCTTGAAAACAGCGCGGGCGATCTCGCCCAATCCCATAGTCACCACGGCCAGGTAGTCTCCCACCAGCCGCAGCGTGGGGATGCCGATGAGGAAGGCGATGAAACCGGCCAGCAGCACGCCGGCCAGCATGGCCAGGGGCCAGGGCAGGCCGGACTTGGCCAACAAAGCCGAGGTGTAGGCACCGATACCGTAGAAAGCGGCATGGCCCAGATTGAACAAACCGGTGGCCCCCACCACCAGGTTCAGGGAGACGGCCAGGATGCCGTAGATGGTGGCGATAACGAGAAGGTGGATGACCAGGTTCAGTTGCGTACTCTCACCTCTGACTCATAGCACAGTCTTCTGGGCTTCTTCCTTCTTGCCGAAGATGCCGGATGGCCTGAAGAAGAGCGCCAGGATCAGGATGCCATAGGCGATGGAGTCTTTCCACACCGGCTGGATATACCATACGCCCAGGTTTTCAGCGATGCCGATGAGGAAAGCCCCGGCAATGGCCCCATACAGATTACCCAGGCCTCCCAGGACCACGGCCGCAAAAGCCTTCACGGTGATGATGAAGCCCATGGTCGGCTGCAGGTTGGTGTCCATCCCAATCAAGGCGCCGGAGGCGGCCGCCAGCGCCGAACTGATGGCAAAGACGGCTGAAATGACCAGGTTGGAGTTGATGCCCGATATTTCGGCCAGGCTGACGCCGTCGGCCACCGCACGGATCGCTTTGCCCAACTTGGTGTACCTGAACAGCAGGTAGAGGCCTGCCATGATAGCCAGACTGGTGGCAATGATGAGGGCCTGAATCGGGGTGATGTACACCGGGCCGATCTTGTAGCTCTTCAACCCCGTCAGGTGGAAGCTCCTGATATCGGCTCCCATGATGATCATGACCGCGGCATCCAGGACGAAAGATAGGGCAATGGCGGTGGTCAACGAGGACAGCTTGGGGGCCTTGCGAAGCGGCCGGTAGGCCACTCGCTCGGCAAGCACCCCTACGAGAGCCGTCAGGAGCATGGACAGGAAAAAGGCGAGCGGCAGCGGCAGTTTCATTGCGCTGGAGGCCAGGACAAAGGCGATGTAGGCTCCGACCATGGCCACCGAACCATGGGCGAAGTTGATGAACTTCAGCGCCCCGTACACCATGCTGTAGCCGATGGCGGCCAGAGCGTAGGTGCCGCCGGCGATCAGGCCGTTGACGAGAAGTTGAGCCAGGATTTCCACGCAGCTCCTCTTTGAGCGGAAGACAAGGGAAAGGGAAGGGTAACCGGGCCTTCAACTCAGTCCCAATTACCCTTTTCCCTGTTTTTCTTCTTTACCTCACCGGTTGCCGGCAACCGGCGCGCTCACTTCTTCTCGTAGAGCACCCACTCGCCGTTTCTGACGACCATCCACTCGTAGGAACCTTGCGAGATGCCGAACTGATCGAACTTCTTTGCGCCGGAGGCGCCGACATACTTCTCCGACACCTCGAACAATCCCTTTTGGATGCCATCCGAGGTATACCCGTTCTTTTCGATAGCCTTGGCCACCAGCATCATGGCATCGTAGGCGAAGTCCGCCCAGATGGTGGGCTCTTTGCCGAACTTCTTCTGGAAAGCCGCCACGAAGGCCTTGTACTCCGACGTCTGGCTCGAGCCGGCCCTCAAACCGATCACCCCTTCGGAGGCTTCTGCGCCGGCCAGTTGCGGGACTTCCGCCGAGACGACCGAGACGTCGACCACCCACTGGGTCTTCAATCCCAGTTCCCTGGCCTGCTTGAGGACGATGCTGCTCTCAGCCACGTGGTCCACCATGAAGACGACCTTGGGATTCTTCTGCCTTACCTTGAGGATTTCCGTGCGGAAGTCCTTGGCGCCCAGCTCGAAGGGCTGGACGATGAGCAGTTTACCGCCGGCGGCTTCGAAGGCTTTCACAAAGGTATCTTTAACTCCAATGCCGTAGTCGTTGTTGATGTACATGACGGCGGCTTCTTTGACCCCCAGGTGCTTGGCGACTTTGACCCACTCCGGCCCCTGGGCAGTGTCCGAGGCCATCACGGAGAAGAAGTACTTCCCGCAGTTCTTCAGCGACGGCGCCGTCGAAACCTGGGAGACCTGCACTACCTTCTTCTCCTGAGCCTTGGGGCAGATGCTCAGGCTGATCGTGCTGGAGGCAGAGCCCAGTATCACGGGCACCTTGTCCGTCTCCACCAGCTTCAAGAACGCCGTCTGCGCGTCGGCCGGCGAGAGCCGGTCATCCTCGTAGACGACTTCCACCGGCACACCTTTGATCCCGCCGGCGGAATTGATGACCTCCAGAGCTATTTCGGTGCCGTTCTTCATGCTCTGTCCATACACTGCCGCATCGCCCGTCAGGTGGCTGATGAACCCGACTTTGTACACCTTGGGAGCGGCTTGGGCATCCGGCGGCGCGATAAGCTGGGCTGCCGCCATGGACAAGATCACAGCAGCTGCCAGCAATACCCAGGTCCTGGATCTCATAGTCTCCTCCTTTGAGAATGAGAAAAGAATTCCGTAAGTATATCAAGAAATGGTCAGCTGTCAATGTGCACCCCATTGTGGCAAGGTCGCGATGCGCAAGACCGCCTACCTTCGTTTGACGCGTAAACTCTAGAGAGCCCGGTCTTGGCCAGCGAGTTAAAGAAAACGTAGCTGCCAAATTGAAGGAACCTAGGTGAACTGTCTTTGCCTAGATCTAATTGATGCGCTTTTTTTATGCAGCGTCAGTGAGAGATACCCCGTTCGACTCTGTTTGATCTCCCCCGGAAGGACTCGAACCTCCGACCATTTTCTGTATATAGATTCAAATAGAGATCTTGACCCCGAGCAAAGTAGGGAGGATCAAAAAAGACTAGTGCTTTGCGAGGTGATCGTCGGCGCGGAGACCGGCATGGGACCTGGAGACGAACACCATGCAGACCCGCTCGCGCAGTTCGAAGTCGGCCATCTGCGTCTCGATCGCCGCGACGCGCGAGTTCCTCGACATGGACTTCCGCGCAGAGAGAAGTCATTAAGCGGGCAATCGAGCATCTTACCTATCTTACAGCTAATACAGCTTGCTGGTCAGGCACCATATCTCTGTATCTTTGATGCTCTATGTGCGCGCTATAATCTGTGTGGGGGGGGAGGTAAGAACGGTAAGATGCTAAGATAGCGAGATAATTGCTTTAGGGATAAAGAATTAGCTACTTGCCGAGGCGCTTGCCTCTTCCTGGATCTTACCTGTAGATCGGGGCGTCGGCGTCGGCGGTTGACTAAGGTGCCTGCTTTGCTGTCACGTTGCGATTACAATGTAGCCTATTATGACAATTCCAGTCACACTCGTGAATTCAATTGCGAGTCAGATTTCTTAATATTTATAATGCAGATAAGGAATTATGCATTTCCCATGGTGGCCGGGCTGGCTCCTTGTGCTGGCACGTCGTTTGCAATGAGAAACCCTGTGCGAAATCCAGCATACGAACGGAGGGCAAGGCAATGTCGATTGGAAAGAAATTGCTGGGCGGGTTCTTCATTGTGATCTCCTTGCTGATTGCAACGGGAACAATTTCCTACCTCATGTTCGGCAGCGTAAAAGGAGTCACTATAGAGGCAAGCGATGCCAAGGAACTGAACGCCTTTCTCAAGGAGAAGATCGGGGATCATCTGCGCTGGATGGCCCAGCTAAGCGACCAGCTGCTCATGGACAAGAAGTTCACCGGCGAACTGGACTACCACAAGTGCGGCCTCGGGAAGTGGTACTATTCCTTTCAGACCGACGATCCCGAGCTGAAGAGCCTGCACCAACAGTTGGAGGCTCCCCACATCAGGCTCCACAATTCCGGCAAGACGATCCAGAGCCTGTACGCCGCCGTGGATCTGCAGATGAACGAGAAGATGTCGGAGGCTAAGTTCGCCCATTTGAACTGGATGCTGGCCCTGCAGAAGGTCTGGCAGGCCGGCGGCGAGCCGTTCGACAAAGCCCTGGACCCCAGGGAGTGCGACTTCGGGAAATGGTACTACTCCTTCCAGAGCTCCGATGCGAAGATCAAGGCTCTGCTGGACGCGATCGAGGCGCCTCACCGCAAGCTGCATGAGACCGCTCGGGAAATCCTGAGACTCGCCGATAGCCGCGGCCTGATCACGGATTCCCGAAGACAGTCGGCCGCCCAGCATCTGTACACTGGAAAGATTGAACCGTTGGCCAAGCAGCTCATGGGGAACTTTGATGAGGTGAAGGCCCTCATCCGCCACAGGCAGGATGGCTATCAGCAGGCCCTCGGGGTGTTCACCACCGAAACGCAAGTCGCTGTAGAAGAGGTGCAGTCGGTCCTGCAGCAGATGAACGAAGCGCTGGGGGCCCGCTCCACTACCGCCACGAACAACCTGTTCAGAAGCATTGGCACCACCCAATTGCTGATTATCTTCGTTGCCGCCCTGGCCGCGGCCCTGGGTGTAGGCATCGCTATCCTTCTTTCCGGCAGCATCACCAGGCCACTACGGCAGGCTATGGGATTTGCCCAGGAAATTGCCAAAGGCAACCTGGCCGCCAGCCTTACCTCCAAGTCCAGGGACGAGGTGGGCCAGCTGGTAGGCGCCCTGAACGGCATGTCCGGCAATCTGAAGGACATGATCCTGCAGATCCGCCAGGCCGCCGAGGAAGTGGCCAGCTCCAGCGAGGAGATCTCCTCCTCGGCCCAGCAGCTTTCCTCCGGAGCCCAGAACCAGGCCTCCACCCTGGAAGAGACCTCCGCCTCGGTGGAGGAGCTGACCGCCAGCGTGGAGCAGGTCTCTGAGCACGCCCAGAGCCAGGCGGCCAGCGTGGAGGAAAGCTCCAGCAACATGAACCAGATGCAGGCCTCCGTGCAGCAGGTCTCCAAGACCCTGGGGGAGGTCTCCGGCTCCTCCCAGGAGTCCGTGAGCCAGGCCCAGGCCGGCATGCAGGCGGTGGCCAAGGCGGTGGAGGCCATCCAGTCCATCTCCGGCAGCTCCGAGCAGATCGCCGGGATCGTGAACGTGATCTCCGACATCGCCGACCAGACCAACCTGCTGGCCCTGAATGCCTCCATCGAGGCGGCCCGGGCCGGGGAGCACGGCCGGGGCTTCGCGGTGGTGGCCGACGAGGTCTCCAAGCTGGCAGAGCGCAGCGCCTCCTCCACCAAGGAGATCGAGGCCCTGATCAAGCAGTCGGGCAAGAGCGTGAGCGGCGGGGTCGAGATCGCCCAGGCGGCGCTGGAGGCCATGCGGGCCATCATCGCCGGGGCGGAGAAGTCCAACCGCATGGTGGCCGCCCTGGCCTCGGACATCGAGCAGCAGGTGGGCTCCATCCAGGAGCTGAACAAGGCCACCGGGAGCATCAGCGAGATGAGCCAATCCATCTCGGCGGCCACCGAGGAGCAGACCACCAACGCCAAGCAGGTGGCCAAGGCCATTGAGAACGTCAACGAGCTGACCCAGCAGGCTGCCTCGGCCGCCGAGGAGATGTCGGCGGCTACCGAGCAGCTGTCCACCCTGGCCCAGCAGATGCAGCGGCTGGTGGAGCAGTTCAAGCTCAACGAGCAGGCCGGGCGATCTTCCCTGCCCCAGCCGGAGAAAGCCGCGCTCGCCGATGAGCGGCGCGCGGCCGGACGTCCCTTCACCCCGGAGCAGTCTGCGGCCAACGTGGAGGTCACGGGGGTGGTCTTGAAGAAACACCTGAACGGAAACGTGGCCTGAGGAGCGCGGTGAGGGAAAGAAAATCAGGAAAGCGGAGGAAAGTGCTATGGAAAGGCAGCGGGATATTCGGAACGAAGGGGAGTTGAACCAACTCATCAGCTTTGAGGTTGGGGAGGAGGAATACGGGTTGGAGATCCTGCGGGTGAAGGAGGTGATCCGTCTCCGCGAGATCACCCGGCTGCCCAGGGCCCCCAGTTTCGTGAAAGGGATCATCAACCTTCGCGGGGACGTGATCCCGATTATCGATCTTCGCGACCGTTTCGGCCTGGAGCATCAAGAGTACGCCGCCCTGACCCGCGTGATCGTGGTGGACGTGGAGGGCAGGCTGGTGGGCATGGTGGTGGACGCAGCCAGCCAGGTGATGCGTATCCCGGCCGACCAAATCGAGCCGCCCCCGCCGATTGTAGGAGGGCTGTCGGCGGAGTACATCAAGGGGGTGGGCAAGCTGGACGACCGCCTGGTCATCCTATTGAATATCGACCGTATCCTCAGCAGCGAGGAGAAAGCGGAGCTTGACCGGCTGCCGGAAGGCAAGGAGGCCGCGCTCAGCGCGTGAGCGGACATGTAGACGATCATGGGGTTCGACTTCGGTCTGGGGCGGTTAATTCGCCACCTGGTGGCCCGACCAGGGCTTGTGGGGAGAAGCTATGATGATTGGCATTGTTGTATTGATCGCTCTTGGCGTGTTTCGCCTTCTTGTTTCGGAAGCCGTCGGGCCAGTAGAAACAGATAAAAGCCGAAATCTGCAAACTGATTATCAGCCCACTTTCGCCCGGGTGCCCTGCTCGGGCTTTATCTTTGGTCCGTATAGCTCGTCAATCTTCTTGGCCACGTCCCCCAGATGGAACAGCTGCAAATGCGTGTACTGCGCCTGCACGCGGGTCAGGATCCTGGCCTCCTGGGATCTCCGCCTCCGGGCTCTCGCCACTGCTCGTAACTGAAGACGGTGCTCGCGTAGGCCGCCTTCCGCGGGGACATCCCGAGCGACCCAGGGGCCGCCGGATCTCGGCCAGCGGCCGGCTGGAGAAGGCGGTGCCCGGCACCACCCAGCGGTCTAGGAGAGCGCGGCTCATGCGGCAGTGGGTGCGGCCGATCTGCTTGCCCTCGGCCAGGCGCCGGCGCACGCGGGGGCAGGATTCCCAGAGGAAGTAGGGGCAGGCGTACTCGGCGAAGGTCGTTTGGGGCGCCGCGGGCTTGGCCAGGGCGTCGACGAACTCCCGGATGTAGGGGTCGGCTTGGGCCCCCTTCTTGCAGCCGGTGGACTTGAGTCGGCGTTTCCCGCTCAGGGGGTCGCGGTACATGTGCCTGATTGAAAATACGCTGAAGTTGCGGCTGGGACACAACAGACTTTTGGGTGGCGAGACCTCACTGAGGTTGAGTCATAGCGATTTTTTTTGTACAATCAAATCGTGCGGATGGAGCTTGATCTGCAATCGTATCCTGGGTATCTAGCTTGATAGGGCCATGATGGGTGTCGGATGAGGATTCTTGAAGACTTCCAAGGTTTAGCTATCCGTTTGACC
>DATEXS010000319.1:0-5918 GCA_035256725.1 Anaerolineae bacterium | reverse complement strand
GGTGGAACCCGACCTGGCGACGGACTGGACCGCCTCAGATGACGGGCTGGTGTGGGACTTCAACCTGCGGCAAGACGTCAAGTTCCATGACGGGACGCCCTTCAACGCCGAAGCGGTGGTCTACAACATGATGCGCCAGTTGGACCCGGAGCACCCGGAGCACACCGGCACCTTCGAGTACTGGGAGTACATGTTTGGCGGGTTCAAGGGCGTTGTGGATGACGAGGGGAACCCCACCAGCATCGTCGCCAATGTGGAGGCGACAGGCGAGTACAGCGTGCGCTTTACCCTGAACCGACCGCTAGGGCCCTTCATTCAGGACATGGCCATGTTCTATGCCTTCATGATCAGCCCGACGGCGGCGGCAGAGCAGGGTGAGAACTACGCTGCTGGCCCTGACTACCCCGCGGTGGGCACTGGCCCCTTCAAGTTCGTGGAGTGGGTGGAGGGCGATCACATCACCCTGGAGCGGTACGACGACTACTACGGCGAGGTGGCCAAGGTCAACAGGGTGATCATCAGGATCATCCCCGACAATGCTGCCCGCTATCTCGCTCTCCAGGCCGGTGACATCGACGGCATGGGTTTTCCCAACCCCGATGACGTGCCAGCCTGTGAGGGAGATGCCAACTGCCAGGTGCTCTTGCGACCGGCCAACACCACGGCGTTCCTCATGATCATGACCGATCGTGAGCCGTGGGACGACCCGAACGTGCGCAAGGCGCTGTCGCTGGCCATCGACAAGCAGGCCATCGTGGACAACCTGTATGGTGGCAACGGTGAGGTAGCCGCGCAGTTCGTGCCGCCGGCGATCTGGGGCCACAATCCGGATATCCAGGACTTCGGCTACGATCCAGATGAGGCTAGAAGGTTGCTGCAGGAAGCTGGCGTGGAGGAAGGGTTTACCTTCGACTTCTGGTACATGCCCAACCCTCGCCCCTACTATCCTGTGCCCGAGGACATCGCGGAGGCCATCGCCTCCTACTGGGCCGATGTGGGGCTCAACCCGCAGCTGAAGACAGAGGACTGGAGCACCTATCTGGATGACAGAGCTGCCGGCAATTTCGATATCTGGATGCTGGGCTGGACCGGCGACAACGGTGACCCGGACAACTTCTTCTGCTACTTCGTGTGCATCCCGGATCCCAAGGAGGGCAACTGGAACAACGAGCAGGCTCAGGAGACGATCGACCTGCTTCTGGAGGCTCAGGCCCTCAGCGACCAGGCCGAAAGAGAGCCACTCTATTTCCAGGCCGCCGAGATCGTGCACGAGGACGTGCCTCGGTTGTTCATCGCCCACACCAAGGTACCTTTGCTCCTGAGTGCCGAGGTGAAGGGGTATGTGGCCCACCCTCTGGGTGAGTCAGCGGAGTACTTCAACACCGTGTACCTCGAGCAGTAGACAAGTTCCTCTAGCGTCAGGCTCCGTATAGTATGCCGGAGCCTGACGCTGCAACGGAAGGGCCCGTTCATGACCAGCTACATCATCCGGCGCCTCCTGTCTCTCATTCCGACGCTCCTGGGCGTTTCCATCATCGTCTTTCTCTTCCTGCGGATGATTCCGGGTGATCCAGCCCTGGCTCTGGCTGGCGAGCACGCCACCGAGGCGAACGTGGAGCGCATTCGTGAGGAGTTCGGGCTGAACAAGCCTTTGTACGAACAGTATTTGACCTACATGGGCAAGGTGCTCCGAGGAGACCTGGGGAGGTCCGTCTTCAACAAGCGGTACGTCTCCGACGAGTTGCGAGCCCGCTTTCCCGCTACCCTTGAGCTTAGCGCTTGCGCACTCATGGTGGCCATGATCGTTGGCTTGCCAGCAGGTATCATCTCGGCCACCAAGCGTAACTCCGTCTTCGACAATGCGGCCATGGTTGGCAGCTTGTTGGGGATCTCCATGCCCATTTTCTGGCTGGGGTTGATGCTCAACTGGTTCTTCGCGGTGCGCCTCGGTTGGCTGCCCTCGGTGACGCGGCTGGATTCGGGCATCGAACTCCAGCGGATCACCAACCTGATCATCGTGGACAGCATACTGACCGGGAACGCCGAAGCGCTGCTCAACGGCATCAAGCATCTCATCCTGCCGGCCATAGCTCTGGGCACCATACCCATGGCCATTATCGCCCGCATGACCCGCTCCGCAATGCTGGAGGTGCTTGAGCAGGACTATGTCCGCACGGCCCGAGCAAAGGGGCTGGCGGAGCGTGTGGTGGTCCTCAGACATGCGCTGAAGAACGCTCTCCTGCCTGTGATCACCATCCTGGGACTGCAGGTGGGCCTCTTGCTCTCTGGAGCCGTTCTCACCGAGACCATTTTCGCCTGGCCGGGAATAGGAAGATGGCTGTACCTGTCCATCCTGGCGCGGGACTATCCCATCGTTCAAGGCATGGCCCTCTTCATTACCACCCTGTTTCTCGGGGTCAATCTTCTGGTGGATCTCTCCTACGCACTGGTTGACCCGCGCATTCGCTACGGGTGAGGTGAGAAGTAAGGGTTAGAGATGACTACGACATCGGAGGCCCTGGAGGGGTTACGAGGACTGGAGTATGCCCCCCGGAGAGAACGGGGTTTGGTCAGAGACGCCCTACGTCGCGTGTGGGCCAACCGAGGTGCCAAGGTAGGCATGGGCATTGTCCTGTTCTTCGTCATCGTGGGATACATCATCGCTCCTCTCCTCTTCTCCTACGAGGCCCGGACTGATAGAGATCTGTCTGGGAGGCTGAGTCCACCGACGCGAGAACACCTCTTTGGGACCGACGAGTTGGGGCGGGACATCCTGACTAGGATCGCTCATGGCACGCGCATATCCTTCACTGTGGGGCTCTTCGCTGTCATCTTCGCTTTCTCCGTTGGCGCGCTGTTGGGACTCGTCTCAGGCTACCTGGGAGGCTTTCTGGAGACCGTAGTGATGCGGGTCATGGACGTTCTCCTGGCCTTCCCTGCCCTGCTGCTGGCGATCGCCATCGTGGCTATGCGGGGCCCAGGGCTGAATAACACCATGTTCGCGTTGGGCGTTACGTACATTCCCATCTATGCTCGTCTGGCGCGTGCCTCGGTCATGGGCATCAAGGGGCTGGACTACATCACCGCAGCGACGGGCGTTGGAGTTCCGGGATATCGCATCATGCTGCGCCACGTCCTGCCCAACAGTCTGTCTCCACTAATTGTGCAGTTCACGCTCAACATCGCTACGGCCATCATTGAGTGCGCGGCCCTCGGGTTCCTTGGCCTGGGAGCTCAGCCCCCATCACCCGAATGGGGGGCGATGTTGAGCAACGGCTACAAGTTCCTCACCGTGGGTGCCTGGTGGGCGCTCCTCTTCCCAGGGCTGGCCATCATCTTTGTAGTCACAGGGTTCAACCTGGTAGGGGACGGACTGCGGGACGCGTTGGACCCACGCCTGAGGAGAGGCGCATAGCTGCACCTAGCCACTGCTCCGTACTGGGCCGTCTCAATCCCTTGTGACGTCGTGCGCTTCCGTGGCGTCCCCACTCTCTGTGGACCCATTTCAGCACATTTGCGGTATTCTTAGGACCGTGATATAATGACCTTGACATTGCGACACCTGATACTGGAAGGACACTTGAATGTGGACCTCGGGAGGGAGTAGATGGCGCTAGAGAAGGATCAGAAGGACGCCATCATTGGTGAGTATCACGTTCACAACAAGGATACCGGCTCGCCGGAAGTGCAGATCGCCCTCTTGTCCAAGAGGATAGATCAGCTAGTGGACCACTTGAAAGCCCACCAGCACGATGAGCATTCGCGTCTGGGGCTGATCAAGTTGGTAGGCCAGCGCAGAAGACATCTGAACTACCTGAACCGGAACCACCCGACGCGATATCAGGATATCGTGTCCCGCCTGGGTTTGCGACGATAAGTTCCTCGTAGACAAAGGAGGTGATGGCGTCGGGATCCACCCAGTCGCTGAGGAGTCCTTCGAGAGAGGGTGGGTCGATGTCAAATCAATTACATAAGCTGAAAGGGTTCGGGGGCCAGGTATTGGAGAGTGTAGCTCACCCCGGAAGTAGCCTCAGGACGAGTCGCGTGCTCTTCGTCAGGTGAGATACAGTTTCCAGTCCTTGACCTCCAGGCCCATTTCGGCTGGGAGGTAAGGAAATGAGTACAGTTTACGAAACCACTATTGGGGATCACCCCGTCACGATAGAGGCGGGCAAATTCGCCGGGCAGGCCGGCGGTGCCGTTACGGTGAGGAGTGGGGACACCATGGTCCTGGTGACCGCCACTGCCTCTGACGTAGCACGAGAGGGCACCGACTTCTTGCCACTAACGGTGGATTATGAAGAACGCCTCTATGCAGCCGGCAAAATACCTGGAGGCTTCTTCAAGCGTGAGGGGCGCCCTACCGAGCAGGCTATCCTCCTCTGCCGGCTAACAGACAGGTCTCTCCGCCCACTATTCGATCGCGGCCTTCGAAACGACGTCCAGGTGATCGTCACCGCCCTCTCCACGGATCAGGAGCACTACCTGGACATCCTCTCGGTGATCGGGGCCTCGGCAGCCCTTTCCATCTCCGACATCCCCTTTGACGGCCCCATCGGAGCCGTAAGGGTCGGCCGGATAGACGGCCGCTTCGTGTTCAATCCCACGGCTTCCGAGATGGAGAGGTCCGACATGGACCTGCGGGTGGTTGGGACCGCACACGGAGTAGTGATGGTAGAGGCAAGTGCCCAGGAGGTCGATGAGGATACTGTCGTGGAGGCCATCACGCTAGGCCATCAAGCCATGCAGGGTGTGATCGAGGTCCAGAAGCGCTTGGCCGAGGAGATCGGCAAGCCCAAGGGCGAGTTCATTTATTCCAAGGTTCCAGAAGAAGTGCTGGATGTGGTGCGCTCGTGGAGCGAAGGGAGGATCTGGGAGGCCTTGGGTCGCTTTGGCAGTAAGCAGGAGCTGAGCGCCGCGCTGCACGAACTCCGCGGGGAACTGGAAGAGAGTCTTGGCCAGAAGTATCCGGCGGAGGAACTCAACGACGCCTTCGACCAGGTTGTCAAGGAGGAAATGCGCAGGGGGCTGCTCAGCGAGAACCGCCGCATCGATGGTCGAGGTCTGACTGAGGTACGTCCCATCAAGTGTGAGGTGGGGCTGCTGCCCAGAGCTCACGGGTCCGGGCTGTTTAGTCGAGGGGAGACCCAGGTACTGGCTATCGCCACCCTGGGCACGGTCAGCGATAAGCAGATACTGGATGGCCTGGGCACCGAGGAATCCAAGCGCTTCATGCATCACTACAACTTCCCGCCTTACAGCACCGGGGAGACCAGCTTCCTTAGAGCGCCCAAGCGACGTGAGATAGGCCACGGAGCGCTGGCGGAGAACGCCTTGTCCGCGGTCATACCTCCACCCGAGCAATTCCCCTACACCATTCGCCTGGTCTCGGAGGTCCTCTCCTCCAATGGATCGACCTCTATGGCCAGTATATGTGCCAACTCGCTGGCACTCATGGACGCCGGCGTGCCTATCACGGCCCCCGTCGCAGGAATGGCGATGGGGCTGATCACCGATGGTGATCGGCAGGTTATTCTCACCGATATCATGGGCCGGGAGGACGCGCTCGGGGACATGGACTTCAAAGTGGCGGGCACAAGGGCAGGGGTCACGGCGCTGCAACTGGACCTGAAGATCCCGAAGGTCGAGCCTGAGGTGCTTAGGCAGGCCTTGAGTCAGGCTAAAGACGCCCGTCTCTACGCTCTGGATAGGATGGATGAGACCATAAGTAAGGCGCGAGAGGATCTGTCGCCCTACGCGCCGCGCATCACCATGCTCAAGATAGACCCGCAGAAAATCGGTCTCGTGATTGGACCGGGAGGCAAGACCATACGCAGGATCATCGAAGAGACCGGGGTCAAGATAGACGTAGAGGATGACGGAACGGTCATCATAGCCTGCACTGACGCGGAGGGTAG
>DATEXS010000318.1:0-2868 GCA_035256725.1 Anaerolineae bacterium | reverse complement strand
CGTGACCTGCCTGGCTGTGCACGTCGATGTCTTCCCCTGTCACATCGCCAGCCTGCCGGTGGCGGTCAACATCCAGTGTCACAGTGCACGCCACAAGGAGGCAGTCCTGTGAACAAAGCCGGCGGGCACAGAAGCACAAGGGTGGTGAATCGTCGGTGGGCTTTGCGCGGGGAGTAGGGAATTGATGGAGATCAGCACTCCGCTCACTGAGTCTGTAGTGCGGCAGTTGCGGTCTGCCGACTCCGTGTCCATTAGCGGGATCATCTACGTGGCTCGCGACGCGGCCCACAAGCGCATGGTGGAGGCTCTGGACAGAGGCGATTCTCTGCCCTTCGACCCGCGAGGGCAGATCATCTACTACACGGGGCCGACCCCGGCCAAGCCAGGCAAGCCGATCGGTTCTGCTGGGCCAACTACCAGCTACCGAATGGATCCTTATTCCGTGCGCATCTTGCAGGTCGGCCTCAAGGGCATGATCGGAAAGGGCCACCGCTCTCTGGCCTTGCGCGAAGCCATGCAGCGCTACAAGGCGGTCTACTTCGCCGCCATCGGGGGCGCGGGCGCCCTCCTGGCCCGCAGCGTCAAGTCGGCTGAAGTTATCGCCTACGAGGATCTTGGAACTGAGGCGGTGCGTCGGCTGGTGGTGCAGGACTTCCCCGCTATAGTGATCGATGACATCTACGGAGGTGACGCCTACGAACAGGGGCGAAGGCAGTACGCGCAGACGTAGACGGCTCTGCTGCAAGATGCCGCCAAGGCGGCTGATCTGACCTGGCTAGGCGAGGAGCCGGGGAGGTCCTGGGGGGATGAGCTTGAGTAGTGGAATCTCTATGGCACTGACCACTATGTCCGGGTTGGCGAGTCTGCGACAGGGTAGGAACCCGTGTCGCTGATCGGGGCCCGGAGAACAAACAGGCATGTTGGAGGTTGACATAATGAGTCCGCTGGCAGGACTAGGTGACAAGAGATTGGTGGAGCTGTTGTACCAGATGAGGCTGATCAGAGCTTTCGAATGGAAGGCAGATCAGCTCTATGCTGAGGGCAAGGTGCACGGCACGATGCACCTCTCCATTGGCCAGGAGGCCACGGCGGTAGGGGCCATCGCGGCCCTGGAGCCAGACGACTACATCTTCAGCACACATCGAGGGCATGGACACTGCCTGGCCAAGGGTGCGGACGTGAAGCTGATGATGGCCGAGTTCAGAGGGAAGGAGACGGGCTACTGCCGCGGAAGGGGTGGCTCGATGCACATCGCCGATCTGGCAGGAGGAAATCTGGGCGCCAACGGCGTCGTGGGAGGCGGCCTGGCCATGGCCTGCGGGGCCGCGTTGGCCCAGAAGATGCAAAAAACCGGCAAGGTGGTCCTGTGCTTCTTCGGAGATGGGGCCTCGAATCAGGGGATCTTCCACGAGGCCTTGAATATGGCAGCGATTTGGGCCCTGCCAGTGGTGTACTTCTGCGAGAACAACCAGTACGGCATGTCGATGCACGTGACCCGCTCCACGGCCGTGGAGCGAGTCTCGGACAGGGCCTGCGCCTACGGGTTTCCCGGCAGGACCGTGGACGGTAACGCCTTGCTTGAGGTCTACGAGGCTACCAGGGAGGCTGTGGCCCGGGCGCGGGCCGGGCACGGACCCACCCTTCTGGAGGGGATCACCTACAGGTGGAAAGGACACTCCAAGAGCGACGCCGACCGTTACCGGACCAAGGAAGAGATAGAGGAGTGGAAGGCCAAAGACCCCATCCTGCGCTTCGAGCAACAGCTCGTGCGGGAAGGTGTTCTAACGGCTGAACAGGCGGCGGGCATCGAATCCGGGGCGCAAAGCCAGATAGAGTCCGCAGTCGAGTTTGCGGACGGCTGCCCCGAACCCACGCTGGAGACCATCGAAGAAGGGGTCTATGCGTGATGCCAGGGATTCGAGAGATCACCTACAGAGAAGCGGTCAGGGAGGCGCTGACCCTGGAGATGCGGCGCGATGAACGCGTATTCCTCATGGGCGAGGACATAGGTGTCTATGGCGGCGCGTTCGGTGTCACCCTGGGCATGATCGATGAGTTCGGCCCGGAGCGCATCCGCGAAACGCCCATCTCCGAGGGCGTCATAGCGGGAGCAGCAGTGGGGGCGGCGCTGGTCGGCATGCGCCCGGTGGCGGAGATCATGTTCATGGATTTCATCACCATTGCCCTGGAGCAGATCGTCAACCAGGGAGCCAAACTGCGTTACATGTTTGGCGGACATGCGACTGTGCCCATGGTGCTGCGGACGCCAGCGGGCTCCGGTACCGGGGCAGCCGCGCATCATTCACAAAGCCTGGAGGCTTGGCTGGTTCACGTGCCCGGGCTGAAGGTGGTGATGCCGTCGACGCCCTATGATGTCAAGGGGCTGCTGATATCGTCCATCCGGGATCCCAACCCTGTGATGTTTGTGGAGCACAAGCTGCTGTATGGGCACAAAGGTCCTGTGCCCGAAGGCCTCTACGAGGTGCCCATTGGCCAGGCAGAGGTCAAGCGCGAGGGAAGAGACCTCACCATCGTGGCCACCTCCATCATGGTCCCGCGCTCGTTGGAGGCCGCCGAGCGGTTGGCGGCAGAGGGGATCGAGGCAGAGGTGGTCGATCCGCGCACCCTCAGGCCGTTGGACATAGGGACCATCGAGGCTTCGGTGAAAAAGACAGGCCGGGTGATGATCGTTCACGAAGCACCGATTACGGGAGGCTTTGGGGGTGAGGTGGCCGCTCAAATAGCCGGGGGAGCAGCCTTCGAATATCTGGAGGCGCCAGTCAAACGGTTCTGCGGACTGGACACACCTATACCCTACAACCGCACCCTGGAGTACTACACCGTGCCGCAGCCGGAGACGATAGCCGA
>DATEXS010000317.1:0-11479 GCA_035256725.1 Anaerolineae bacterium | reverse complement strand
CCCCGGCTGGTAATCCGTCTCCAGAGGGCGAAGACCAACAACAGGTAGAGAAGATAGCTGGCCACCTCCAGAAGCGAAGGGTTGCCATTGTAGCCCAGCAGAGACTTCAAGATGCTGCCCACGTACCCGTTTTCGTGCCATAGCGGGAAGCTGCCATCGGCATTCAGGGGAGGGTTGAGGTCCCAGACGTGTTCTACCAGTACCGGGAGGATGGCCGCTTCCTGGAGTTCATGGACCCCCTGCGCCACCAATCCTGCCGCGAAGAGGATCAACAGGACGCTGGTCACGCTGAAGAACTTCTTGAGCTCCAGCCTTTTCGATCCGGCGAAGATGAGGTAGCCAAGGATTCCCGCAGATAGCAGCCCGGCCAGGGCCCCAAAAAGGCTGGATCCTGCCGCCAGGCTCGCCGCTCCCAGGAAAATGACTGTCTCGATGCCCTCCCTGAGCACCGACACAAAGACCAACAGGAAAAGCCCAAGGCGGTGCGCCTCAGCAACCTCCGTGGCCACTCTCGCGCTTAACTCGGCCGCGATGTGCCGCTGCTGCATCATCCACAGGATCATCGTCGTGAGTAGCGCTGCGCCGAGGAGCATGGTGGCGCCCTCGAAGATCGCTTCAGCCCGGCCGGTGAATCCGCCGGCAATGCGCGTGAACAGGACGGCACCGGCAAGGCTCGCTGCTACCGCGGCGCCGACGGCCAGGAACACAACGCTCCTGTATCTCCTCTGCCCGGTCCTGGCCAGGTAGCTGAGAACGATCCCGACTATGAGAGCCGCCTCCAAGGCCTCTCGAAAGGTGATGATGAAACTGGCTAACATCTAGTGCCCCCTTACCAACAAACCGTACACTACTCCCGCCCTCATAGCGTCCGGAGGTGGCTTCAAAACAGATAATGCCACAGTAGGTCTAGCCTCCCCCGCAAGAGCAATCGCTTGCCGGAGTAGCGCATGACGTCGCGAATCTGGTCCCGGTAGGCAGGCTTGTAGCAGTGGATCTCGCAGTGCTTGCACGCCGGCTTGGGATCCTGCGGGCATCGCTCCAAACGCTGAAGCGAATAGGACAGCAAGTCATCGCATCCAGCACACAACTGCGCATTGGAGGTCCCGTGCTTCCCCTCACAGTAGACGTGTACGAACTGCGCTAAGATGAGTTGATCCTTCTGCTTCTGGTCCACAATTACCTATTCCCCGTGCATGTGGCGAGCTTGTGCCCGTGGCACGCTCTCACGTCGCTCCAAAGTACTCTCTTACGCCTTTCTCGCCACGACGATCAAGTCCCCGCTGGCGTCTTGTTGATACGGGTTCTGATCGTAGTCTCCATAGCGGTCCACGTTCCCGAAACCCGACTGCTCCAACAAGCGATTCAAGTCCTTGCTGAAGATCGGGCGCAGCTCTGTGGCCTCTGTCCAATAGTCCCACGCCTTCCCACTACTGTGAAAAACCACCATATTGAAAGTCAGCGTGTCGCGGTGGAAGTCCACGAAGCGGAAGAAGAGCCACTCCTCTTCATTCTCACGATGGGCCTCCACAGGCATGAACCGTTGGCGCCTGGGCCACACCCGGTCGTAGTTCAGGTTCTGAGTGACCAGCACACCTTCAGGTATCAACACCTGGGCCATGTCCGCCACGGCCCGCTCGAGCCCATCCTCACTCAGGACACTGGGCAAGGAATTGCCCAGACACAATACGGCGTCGAAAGATCCCTCTATCGCCTCGCTCAATTGGCCGAAGCCAACCTGACGGAACCGAAGGGAGACCCCGGCCGCTTCCGCATTCCGACGCGCCCGATTCACCATCCCCTCGCTGACGTCAGTCCCCACAACCTCGTAGCCTCGCTGGGCCAGGGCGATGGCGTGCTGACCGGTCCCGCAGGCCACGTCCAACACGCTTCTGGCGCCATGCTCGGCAAGGACCCTCTCCAAGAAAGGCAGCTCCCGCGCCAAGCGCTCTTCCCAGTTCACGAACCGATCGTAGTCGGCGCTGAAAGTGTCCCACAGGAGAGCCTGGCTCACGACTGCTCCTTTTCAGCGGCCTGGTCTCCCTTCAAGCGCTGATACTTCTCTGTGCCGATGCACTGCTCAGCGAAGTGACACCAGTCGATGCAGGAGGGAGCTTGCTCGCGGCTGACTACCGCCCCGCACTGGCGGCAGCGCGTAGTCAGTTCATCGGACCAGATCTCCACGTCCCCTCCGCACTGGGGACAAGCCATGTCTTCAGGCGTTACCTCTCTTATGTTTATCGCCCCTGGACACCCTCTGAGCAAAGACATCCTTTCCTCCCCCCTAACCATGGATCAGGGCCGGCAGGCACCTGGTGCACACCCACAAGCTCTTCCCCTGTCGGCGACAGGGGAGCAGCGTCGCTTGCTCCTCCGAGCCACCACACTGGAAGCAGGTCTGAACCATGTACGTGGATTCCCGTTGGCCCTGTCGCTGCTCCACGGCAACCTCATCGAAAGGCACCGCTTCCCGCTCCCTGATCCTGAGCGCGCCGGTAGGGCATACGCCCAGGCAGAATCCCGCGCCGTCGCACAACTCTTCATCAAGCACCCGAGCCTTTCCGTCCACCAGCTCTATGGCCCCCTCCGCGCAAGGGATCACGCACAGACCACAGCCGTTGCACAATGCCTCATCGATCTCCACAATCTGACGTCTCACCATCAATCTCTCCCATCCTTCTGCCCCTACAGAGACAGGGCGCAGTCGCTCGAGCCTCCAGCGTCACCGGTTCTCACGGGCCGAATCCGCCTGGCCTTGCTCCCCAGGGCGGGCTGAGGCCTCTGCCCAGACGATCTCAAAGGGGCGCGCGATTGCTCCCTCGGGGCAGAGCTCCTCGCAATCGCCACAGTATTGACAGTCTTCAGCATGAGCCAGCACCGCATGTCCCTGCTCCAGCGCCAGCGCATGCACAGGGCACTCCAAAACGCAGTCCCCGCATCCCGTACATCGCTCCACGTCAATCTCAGGTGCAATCATCTCGCGATCTGTCCTCCAGGTCTCGGCAATAGAAAAGCGGCCTACCTCTTCTCTGTCTCTATTATACGAGAGAGGTAACCGCCTGTATGTGACAAAAGTCTCAACCGGAGAAGCCCGTCAGGTCATGGCTTTCCTCTCCAGCCCTTCTCGATCGAGGATGACGATGCGATGCCGGTCGAAACGGATGATGCCCTCCTCTTCCAGATTGCGTAGCCCTCGAGAGACCATCTCCCGTACCGTGCCCAACTGAGCCGCCATCTCCTGCTGGGTCAGGCGCCGCGGGGCCTCTGGGCGACCCTCGGCCTGGGCGATCAGCAACTTGGCCAGCCGCGCACTGACCGTTCGCAGGGACAAATCCTCGACCAGCGAGAGGAGATGTCGGGCATGGGCGGCCAGGCTCTCGATAACCGCGAGCGAGAGGGCTGGGAAGCGAGTCAACAACTGCACCATGGTGTTCCTGTCGATCACCCACACCCTGGACTTACGCACAGCCATAGCGCTGACGGGGTTGGGCCCCCCGTCGAGCACGGCCACCTCGTTGAAGAACTCGCCAGTGCCCATCAGCTTCACCACCTGCTCTCTGCCTTCCACGGACAGCTTGTACAGCTTCACGCGCCCTTCGTCCACTATGAACATACCCGCACAAGGGTCGCCCTCCAGGAAGAGCACAGCGCCACGGTCGTAGTGGTGGCTGACCGCGCTCCTGGACACCGCCTCCAAGGCAGCCGCGTCCAGGCGGGCGAAATAGGACACCGCACGCAGAAGTTCGGCGGCCCTGGACTGTGCCAGAGCACTCACGGGATCTGCGCCAGCCTCTCTTTCAGATAGGCGATGCTGTCCACCGGGCTAGGATCGACGCCCCTCAGCAACGCGAGGTAGTAGCTGACGTAGTCACCCAGATGGATGGCCCATAGCAACTGCGCTATGGTGCTCCCGCCCATCACTTGGACGGATTCGTGGGAGATTCCCTTCTGCCCGAGTATCTCCGAGGTCACCTCCATCCGCGCCCGATGGCGGGGCAGGTACAATTCCGAGGCAAGCAGCAACACGTGCACATTCCTCGCCACGCTATCTGGAAACTCGTAGCCAGCCACGGCGTTGTGGTTCAACTCTGGCAAAACCTCCCAGAAAGCCCAACCTTTGCTGTTCTCATTGAACTGGCACTTCCAGCGCCGGGCCACTTCGGAGAGATGTCCCGCCCCATAGATCACGGGCAGTCTGCCCTCCAGTCGCCGCGCCATCTGCTTCGCCGGATTCTCCACCTCAGGAACCTCCACTCCCACCCGGGAGCCCAACGGCACCAGCGCCTCGATGGCCTCTTCCAGCCGCCCAGATCCATCGCCCACGAAGCCCAGTTCCTGGAGCAGGGCGAACAACGTGGTGAATGAATAGCCGAGAGCGGCGCGAGGCTGGGAGTCGTACTCGAAGGTGATCAGAGGCAATCCCTCTCGCTGGAACAAACGCGCCAACTCTCCGCCGGTGGTGATGGCCATACACATGGCCTCTCGCTCCAACGCCTCCCTGAGCGCGCTCAGGACCTCCTCCGTGTTGCCCGAGTAGCTGGAGGCGATGATCAGGGTATGGTCGTTGACGAAGGCCGGAAGCCGATAGTCCCGGTTGATGAGCATGGGCACCCGACATTCGTACTCCACCAACGCGCGAACCAGGTCGCCGCCGATGGCGGAGCCGCCCAGCCCCAAGATGACTATGGAGTCCGCCAGGCCGTACTCCTCCGGTACACCACCTGACCTGACCAGGCCCATAGCCTCCCTGCACTGCCCTGGAAACTCGGCGATGTGCCTGCCCATCCCGCCCGGGTCGATCCGCTGCAGGGACGCCGTGTCGTCCAGGTTGACTGCGTTCATTGCTCCTCCATGCCTAGCCAGATATCGTACACCTCTGCTCTCGGTCGCCGACTCAGCTTGGCGACCTCCTTCACGGCCCTGCTGCCGGTCCGTCCCTCGCTGGCCAGCCGCCTGAGAGCCTGCTCTACCCTCTCCTGCCCCCAAGAGGCCTCCTTGGCGCCCTCGATGACCAGGGTCACCTCGCCCCGAGGCGGATTGTTTTGGAAGTGCGGGATCACCTCACCGCTCGTTCCACGAACCACCTCCTCATGGAGCTTGGTCAACTCCCTGACCACCGCCACCCGGCGCTCCCCCAGGACCTCGCTGATCTCCTCCAGGGCCGCCAGCAGACGATGCGGGGCCTCGAAGGCCACCACGGTGCGGGTCTCACCGTGGAGCGAGGAGAGCAAACGCCTTCGTTGGCCGCCTTTTCGCGGCAGGAAGCCCAGATAGACGAAGCTATCGGTAGGAAACCCAGACACCACCAGCGCCGCCACGGGGGCGGAGGGGCCAGGTACCGGGACCACGCCGTATCCCTTCTCCAGAGCGGCCCCGATCAGCTCGTATCCCGGGTCGGAGATGCCTGGCATGCCCGCCTTGGAGACCAACGCCACGTCGCGCTCTTGAAGGGTGTCCAGGATGTAGTGCAGTTTGACCAGCTTGCTGTGCTCCCAGTAGCTGGTGAGCGGAGTCTTGATACCGTAGTGGGTGAGGAGCTTGCGGGTGGTCCTGGTATCCTCGGCGGCGATGAGGTCAACTTCACCGAGGACACGCAGGGCGCGCAGGGTGATATCCTCCAGGTTCCCTATGGGCGTGGCAACCACGTACAGCGTGCCCACCTATCCAGGCCTCCCGGGCAAAAGCATACACGATGAACGTGCCTTTGTCAAGAGATACCGTGGCCCTCAGCAGGCGTAGCGAGGATGATCACCATGCCAGGAGCGCGGTGTGCCGCAAAATCACCCCTCTCTGAAGGCTGTTTGAAAAAGCGGTCGCTATGGTGTAGTATATGGAAGGAGGCTGCTTCTCCTTGGGGGGCGCTGGAATGGTGCAACAACAACCGATGACCACGGAAGAGGACGGCGATCTGGTAGAATACCCACTGCTCGCGGTCCGTGATGCCGTGGTCTTTCCGCACTTGATGATCCCTCTGTTTGTGGGACGAGATCGCTCGTTGCGTGCCGTGGATAAGGCGCTGGACGGCGACCACTGCATCATCATCGTAACCCAAAGAGAGCCCGACCTAGGAGAACCTGCCCCAGAGGATCTCTACGAGATCGGCACCATCGCCTCCATCGCCCGCATGCTGCGTATGCCAGACGGCACCACCAGCATTCTGGTTGAAGGTCTCCAGCGGGCGCGGATCGTGGAGTATACGCAAACCCAGGGCTTCTACTGCGTCAAGGCCATGCTGATCCCGGAGGAAGTGAAGGATCAACCCCTTACCGAGGCCCTGATGCGCGCTGCCCTGGCTCTCTTCGAAAAGTGCGTGCAGTTGAGCCACTCCCTTCCCGACGACGCCTACGTCTCCGCCATGAACGCCGAGGACGAGGGCTGGCTGGCCGACGTCTTAGCGTCCCATCTCAATCTCGATCTCGATGAGCGACAGGAGATCCTGGAGACTCTCGATCCCATTCTGCGCCTGCAGAAGATCAGCGTCCTGCTGGCCAAGGAGCTGGACGTACTGGAGTTGGAGGACCAGATACAATCTCAGGTGCAGGAGGAGGTGGACCGCAGCCAGCGCGAGTACGTACTGCGGGAGCAGATGAAGGTCATCCAGCAAGAGTTGGGCGAGATGGATCCCACCACGGCGGAGAAGAGCGAGCTTCGGGACAAGATAGCCGCCGTCTGCATGCCTGAGGAGGTCAAAGAAAAGGCCGAGAAGGAACTGAGCAGGTTGGACGCGATGCCCCCCATGTCCCCTGAGACGGGGGTGATTCACACCTACCTCGACTGGCTGATCGATTTGCCCTGGACGGAGGAGACCCAAGACAGCACCGACGTCTCCGAAGTGGCCCGCCTTCTGGATCACGAGCATTACGGACTCCCCAAGGCCAAAGAGCGTATCGTGGAATACATCGCCGTGCGCCAACTCGCCGGCGAGAAGATGCGCAGCCCTATCCTCTGCTTCGTCGGCCCTCCAGGTACAGGTAAGACCTCACTCGGGAAATCCATCGCCAAGGCGTTGGGCAGGAACTTCGTACGCGTGAGCTTGGGAGGCGTGCGCGACGAGGCAGAGATCAGAGGTCACCGCCGCACCTACATCGGCGCTCTCCCGGGGCGCATCATCCAGACCATGCGGCGCGCCAAGACCATCAACCCGGTGTTCATGCTCGATGAGATAGACAAGGTAGGCCTGGATTTCCGAGGGGACCCATCGGCCGCCCTCCTGGAGGTCCTGGACCCGGAGCAGAATCATGCCTTCTCGGATCATTACCTGGACGTGGACTACGACCTGTCCAAGGTGATGTTCATCACCACGGCCAATATCCTCGACCCCATCCCCCCGGCCTTGCAGG
The DNA here is from genome assembly GCA_035256725.1 of Anaerolineae bacterium. Lineage (GTDB taxonomy): Bacteria > Chloroflexota > Anaerolineae > UBA7937 > B3-Chlor > JAUVXJ01. The sequence goes on along the minus strand of DATEXS010000317.1, from coordinate 4,142 downwards.
ACCGGATGGAGGTCATAGAGTTCCCTGGCTACGTGGAAGAGGAGAAGGTGGAGATTGCCAAGCGGTTCCTCTTGCCGCGCCAGACAGAAGAACATGGCCTCAGGCGGCTGAAGTTCTCTGAACAGGCCCTACGCAAGATCATCCGTGAGTACTCGTACGAGGCGGGCGTGCGCAATCTGGAACGGTCGATCGCCACTATCTGCCGAAAGGTAGCGAGGGCCATGGCCGAAGGGAAGAGAACCCCTAGTCTCGTCACACCCCCATCACTGATCAAGTACCTCGGCCCCCCTCAATACACTTATGGGGTGATCGAGGATGAAGACGAGGTGGGCCTGGCCACCGGCATTGCCTGGACCGCCGCGGGCGGAGACACCATGGCCGTCGAGGTCAGCCTCATGGAGGGCAAGGGTAATCTCATCCTCACCGGCCAGCTGGGCGAGATTATGCAGGAATCAGCGCAGGCGGCCCTTAGCTACACGCGCTCGCACGCCGCCGACCTCGGGATCAGCAAGAATCAGTTCGACAGGCTGGATATCCACATCCACGTGCCGGAGGGCGCCATCCCCAAGGACGGACCCTCGGCCGGGGTGACCATCGCTACCGCCCTGGTCTCCGCGCTGTCCAGGCGGCCCGTGCACCGCGAAATAGGAATGACCGGTGAGATCACCCTGAGGGGACGGATTTTGGGCATAGGTGGTCTCAAGGAAAAGGTTCTGGCCGCGCATCGTGCCGGTTTGAAGACGGTTGTGCTGCCACGGAAGAACGAGAAGGACCTGCAGGAGATTCCCAGGAAGGTGAGACGGGACCTCAAGTTCATCTTCGTTGACCGAATGGATGAGGTGCTGCCCGTAGCGCTCATGCCGCCGCTTTCCAGCGATCGCAGGAAGCGGCCCGGTAGCGGCGCGAGCTCCTAGCCTGATCCTATACAGACTCCACCGAGGGGCAGGATACAAGGCCCTGAGGACATCCAACACTCGGTGACCTCTTTCTGCAATCGCACTATCTGACGAGTCGTGGGCAGGCCGATGGGCGATAGGCATCCGGCAGGTCCGCCGGGGGGTACCCTCGGGTCTGGCCAGATCTCGCGAAGGAGCGCAACACGCACAGCGCTGGATTGTCCTCGCTCGATTCGACGACAGACGCTTGAATTGAGTTTCCAGGATGTAGTTCCGTGGACGCTCTCGGAACAACCGACAAGGGGGTAGCATGAAGGAACTAGAGGAAAGGATCCTGGCCGACGGGAAGAACATGGGAGGCGGGATCCTCAACGTCAACAGCTTCCTGAACCACCAGGTGGATTGCCGCCTCATGGTGCGTATCGGACAGGAACTGGCCTCGAGATTCGCCTCCGACGAGGCCACCAAGATCCTGACCGCTGAAATCTCCGGGATTGGGCCGGCCCTGGAGGTGGGGGTGGCCTTGGGGATCCCCGTGGTCTTCGCTCGGAAAATCTGGTCGGTCACCATGCCTCGAGATTCCTATGAGCGCATGGTTCCCTCACACACCAAGGGCACGATGGTGCAATTGATCGTGGCTCGCGACTTCCTCACTCCACAGGATAGGGTGCTCATCATTGATGACTTCTTGGCCACGGGCAAGACCATAGGCGCGCTGGCCGACATCGTCGAGGAGAGCGGTTCCCAACTGGTGGGCATCGGGGCGGTGATCGAGAAGTCGTTTGAAGGAGGCCGCCAGGCGCTGGCGGCCTTGGGCGTGCCCATCGAATCGGCTGTCATCATCGACAGCATGGAAGACCACAGGATAGTCTTCCGCTAGTCCACGGAGATGAGCACAGCGACTGACCAGGCCATAGCGGTCATTGACTTCGGGTCCCAGTACAGCCAACTCATCGCCCGTCGCGTCCGAGAAGCGCGGGTCTACTGTGAGCTGTTCGCTTGGGATGCCCCTCAGGAGCAGGTAGAGCGCCTCCAGCCAAAAGGCTTCATTCTATCCGGAGGACCGGCGAGCGTCTATGACCAGGGCGCCCCCTCCCTGCCTCCCTATGTTCTGGAGAGCGGTTTGCCGGTCTTGGGTATCTGCTATGGTATGCAACTCCTGGCTCGCGAGCTGGGCGGCGGAGTCGCCAGCGCGGAGAAGAGGGAGTATGGACTGGCTGAATTGCAGACCAGGGACCTCTCCTCTCCCCTGTTTGCTGAGCTGCCCTTCTCTCAGCAGGTGTGGATGAGCCACGGCGACCTCATTGAAGAACTGCCTCCGGGTTTCGAGGTGCTGGCCTACTCGAACAATTCCCCCCTGGCGGCCATGGGAGATGAGGGCCGCAAACTCTATGGCCTTCAATTCCACCCCGAGGTATCGCATACCAGTTACGGGGCGCGGATCATCGCCAACTTCGTTCACCGCATCTGCGGCTGTGAAGAGACATGGACTCCTCAATCGTTCATCGAGCAGAGCATAGGTCAGATCCGCCAACGTGTCGGATCGGAGAAGATAATCTGTGCCCTGTCCGGGGGTGTAGATTCCACGGTGACCGCCATACTGGTGCACAGAGCCATCGGCGACCAGTTGATCTCCATCTTCGTGGATCATGGACTGCTGCGCCGGGGCGAAGTGCGCCGCAATAAGGAGTTGCTGACCGGCCAGTTGCGGCTGAATGTGATCTACGTGGACGCCCAAGAACGGTTCCTGCGACGCCTGAGAGGTGTCGTGGCCCCCGAGGAGAAACGGCGAACCATCGGCGAGGAGTTCATCCGCGTCTTCGAAGATGAGGCGGCGAGGCTGGGCCCCATTCAATTCCTGGCTCAGGGGACTCTGTACCCGGACGTGATCGAGAGCGCCGGCATCGGCAGGGCGGCCGAGCGCATCAAGACCCACCACAACGTTGGAGGCTTGCCTGCGCAGATGGCCTTCTCTCTGGTGGAGCCCTTGCGTTTTCTCTTCAAGGACGAGGTACGACAGGTGGGGCTTGAGCTTGGCTTGCCCGAGGATGTGGTCTATCGGCACCCGTTTCCAGGCCCCGGGCTGGCCGTGAGGATTATTGGGGAAGTGACCCTGGAGCGGCTGGCCATGCTCCGGGCAGCCGACTCCATCGTTATGGATGAGATCGAGCGGGCGTTTCTGTACCGCGACATCTGGCAGTGTTTCGCCGTGCTTACCCCCATCAAGAGCGTCGGCGTGATGGGAGACCAGCGCACCTACGAAAACGTCGTCGCTGTACGGGCGGTGACCAGCGAGGACGGCATGACCGCCGATTGGTTTCCCATGCCCCCAGAGGTCCTCAGCCGTATATCCACGCGCATGGTCAACGAGGTGCCCGGCGTCAACCGGGTGGTCTACGATGTGACCAGTAAGCCGCCCTCCACCATAGAGTGGGAGTAGTCTCTCTCAGGGCTACCTTCGAGGGTGTCCGACGGGGATCAGGTAGAGGGGTCGGTGGTCCGCAGGCAGCCCAAGGGCGTCCCCGACCTGCTCATCGTAGAAGGCACCGATAGGGACGGCCCCCAGATCCATGGCCACGGCCTGGAGCAGCAGATTCCGCGCCGCGTGGCCATGGCCTCCTCGAGAGAGGTCTCCCCGGTCAGCCGCGGCGATGGAAGAGATACCGCCCCGGCTTCCTGAGCACCGGTGGACAGCCCAGCCACCTCTGAGCCAGCTCCGCACCCACTCGAGACGAGCAGGCCGCCAACGAGGGCCAGCCAGGCCACGGGGACTAGTCGGTCTTCGTTCATCTCGCCTGTGCCCGACGCCGAGCCGGAATGTCGAAACTCGCCAGCAGGCTGCTCCCTCCCTAGGGCTCCTTTGACTCATGCAGGAGGGTCTCGCGCACCTGGTTAAAGAACTGGATATAGTGATCGGTGCGGTAGTCGGGATAGGTCCACTGCCAGGGACGGAAGCTCTTGTGGGTGTAACGGAGCGTCACCTCAGCGTAGATCCCCTGGCCCAGGTAGATGCGGTGCTGGTGGTTCTTGGTGGTAGCCAGGACCAGTTTGGAGAGGTCGACATACCCCGGGTCGAGGTTGATCTGTCGTCTGCCGTGAAGTGTATGGTCCTGCTCCAAGGCGTTGGTGCGCAGCTTGATCTCTGCCAGCCTGGCGGGGTCCATCAGCTCCACGAAACTGAGGAACTGGCGGAGGAGGTTCTCGCCAAACTCCTGGGCATAGTAGGCGGTGAAGTCAAAGGGCCAC
>DATEXS010000316.1:0-5080 GCA_035256725.1 Anaerolineae bacterium | reverse complement strand
CTCGAGAGAACCGCTCTCACCCCACGAGGTGACCAGCCTGCCGAAGGCGTCGTAGACCAACACCCGCGCCATCTCCGGGTCAGTGAGATACAGTAGAGCATCCAGGCCGGCCACTATGTGAGGACAATCCAAGGTGTTGGCCGCTGAGATAGGCCATTCCCTCAGGTAACGCCCTTCTCCGTCCAGGACCTGCACCCTCTTGTTCTCAGTATCCACCACGTAGAGGTTGCCTGCGTCGTCAACTGCCACGTCGGTAGGCTGGTTGAGATTGCCCGGGCCCAATCCGGCGCTCCCGTAGGAGCCGAGCAGCTCCCCGTCGGGAGATACCTTGTCCACCACGTTGCCCCCTGTGTTGGCCACATAGACGTTACCCGACCTGTCCACCTCCACGCCGCGCGGATCGAACAAACCCCACCGTTCTCCCCAGCGCGCCTCGAGCTCTCCTTCTGATGAGAACACGAAGACGCTGTCGTGTTCCACGTCCACCGCATAGATCCTGCCGTCTCGGCTCACAGCCACGTCGGATGGCTCGCCCAGGACATCGCTGCCCCACTCCTCCAGGAACGTGCCGTCGCTGCCGAACACCTCTATCCGCCCGTTGCCGGTGTCGGCCACGTAGACCACCCCCTCCAGGCTGACCGCCACTCCACGTGGCTCGTTGAACTCACCAGATGCGTCCCCTCGGCCTCCCCAAGCCGTGACGAAGGCCACCTCACCAACCGTCGGAACGGTCGCCAATGGAGTGGGCGCACCTACGGGCGTGGCCGTAGGCGGGGGCGGTATAGTCAGCTCGGAGCCCGGTGGGAACAACTGTTCCTGAGGCACCTGCTCTCTTGCATCCCCGGGAGGTGTCCAATACAACTCTATCTTGCGCCCGCCTCCGTCCTGGAAATAGCGCAGCCGAAGACCGTGAAAGCCCTCCTCCAGTTGTACCTGACCCTCTCGGTATACATCGCCATGATGCCCGCCGTTGTCCACCACCAACTGATCATCCACATACAGGTATGAACCATCGTCGGAGGTCGTGCCGAAGACGTACTGGCCACTCACCGGTACGTAGATCTTCCCCAGCCACTCTATACTGAAAGGTGAAGGAAGCACATCGTTGGGCGCGATGAAGGGATCCAGTTGCATCACCTCTGGCTCTCCCTCCCACCCAGTCCCTCGCCGGTACTGGCCCAGCAAGCCATGGCCGTACAGGTCGCCCGCGTACAGGGCATCGCCGGCGATCACCTCCTCCACGCCGTCGGGCCTGACCCAGCTCAGCCCAAGAAGTCCAGGCTGCTCCTGCACCGTCTCCACCTCGATGAGGTGAAACCCTGCCGGAAACTGCGCACTCTCCTCGCCACGCCCGGCCTCCACCTCGATCTTCAGATCCTGTCCCACTCGCAGAGAGGCCCAGCCGCCGGATTCCAGGATGAAGGTGTATGCCCCGTACTCAGGGACGTACAATGACCCGTGCCAGCGCACACAGAACGGCGGCGGCAACGGAGGTTCCTCTCCTGAGAACCCCACCTGCCTGTCGATCCTCTCCAACGCGGCGGGCTCCTCGAAGTCCAACCCCGCGAAGTATTCGGCCTCCAAACCCTGCGCGCTGGCGAGTTGCTCGCGGCCCACTGCGTAGGTGTAGAACATCGTGCGTCCGTATCGATCCACGTGCTCCACGTACTCTCCCTCGGGGTACAGAGCTCGCAGACGTGGGATGAGCTGTGCGTGTGCCCACTCCAGGACGTAGATCGTGTCCCTCTCCCCCTGCCCCCGGAGTGGTAGATGGGCGTTGAGGTCCAGCACGGTGAAGGGCACTCCATAGGGGAGAAACTTGAGGTCGGAGTGGTTGGTCAGCGCGTGAGAGACCAGCACCAGGTTGTCGGTGCCATGTTCCTTGACGTACTCCCCCACCTCAGTCTGCGCCGGGTCGAAGTCATAGTAGACCGATTCGTTGGAGGCCTGACGGTAGAAGTAGATGTAGAAGTTGGCGCCCAGACAGAGGAGCAAGACCGCAGTCACCCCCGCATACAGGTACCGGCGCGACTGGCCCCGCAAGAAGGGTTCATATGTCTTCCAGGCACGGTCCCAAAAGGCGGTGATGAGCAAGAAGACTGCAGGCACGTTACCCAGCGTGCGCAGGGAGTGGGGATTGGAATCAGCCAGAGAGAGGATGCCAGGCAACAGCCCCAGCAACACCCACGCCACCAGAAGGAAGTAGCGATCATGGCGCCAGCGCAGAAGGCTGTAACCCAGCCCTAAACCGAAGAACACCGCGGACAATCCATCGAGCATCGCCTCGTCCGGAAGGTTGTGGCGCGGACGCGGGTCTCCTTGTCGGTTGTACATCAGCAGACTCTTGCGGACGTTCTCCACCAACGGGCGGTAGCCGCCTTCTGTCTCTATGTCCTGGAGAACAGAGGCGGCCTCGGCCCTTCTCACGAAGATCTCTGGCCGCTGCACCGCATAGAGCGCCAGAGGCGAGAGGGCGATGAAAGTTGCCACAGCGAAGACCCCCAGCCCCCCCAGTTGGCTGCGGATCCATTGTCTCCTGGATAGAGATAGATGCAGCAAGTAGAGCCCGATGACCAGAGGGAAGACGCGGTAGCCGATGTAGGTATGGAACCCCAGGCCGAAACTCAGACCGGCGAAGACGTAGTCCAGCCTGCGGCCCTGCCTCAGGCCACGCCACAGGAACAGCATGGTCAGAATCTCGAAAAGTGGGACCTGTAGATTGTCCACGAAGCCGACGCGGCTGAAGTGCACGTGCCAGCGGCCCATGGCCAAAAAAGCGGTGCCGATCAGGGCTGACGGCATCCCAAACATCTCGCGGGCCAGGAAGTAGAAGGCCAGCACCGTCAACAAGCCGATGGCCACATCGAAGCCCCGCAATACGGAAGCCTGCACACCAAAGAGCCTGAGAGCAGCTCCCAGAAGCTGGAAAGGCAGGGTGGCATTCCCATGCCGCTGCTCGGTGAAGGGCGAGTAGGGCTCTTGCAGGAAACGCAATCCCCACACAGCATTGTCGGCCTCGTCCAGGTAGACACCGGGCGGCATCTCGTTGAGCCGATAGGTGCGCATGAAGAGGGCGACCAGCAGTATGAGGCCCAGGGCGAGGACTTCCCCTCTCTCCAACCCCCACGCGGGCCTGTGCGAGCCCACCCAGAATCCAGCCACAAAAAGCACGGCCCCCAGCAGCCAGAGGACAGGCGCCCTGTTGCTGGCCTTGTTAACGTACAGGTCAGCCAGACAGAGCAGCACCAGGAAGAGTCCCATCCCCACCAGAACGAGATTCTTCTTGCCGAGCTTCGGTTCGTAGGTCCTGTCCTGCGGCGGATCGTCCCGCCGCGGAGGAATGACCAGCAGGCACAGTGCCGCCAGCGCGAAGAGGATGACCCCATCTACGGCCGGGCCCTGGCCGGAGAAGAGGGTCTGGCCCAGAAGCCCGAGCAGGAGGGCCGCGGCAATAGCCAGGGGGGCTTTGATGTTCACCCTAGTCTACCATCTCCGGGCTGGCTCGCCGGGACAGCCTAGCGTGCCGGCCATTTCCATCAGTGAGGGCGACCTCCGGAAGTCAGCGACCGCGCACATTCGGGCCTTCCCCGATGATCTTGAGGCCTCGGCAACGATCAAGAAACTGCGGTGGCGAACGCTGCAGGAGGTGTATCCTACCCGAAGCGCAGTGGTCCTCAGAGAGCCTGATGCCGACAACCCTGGTCGCGGTGCCCAGGATAGCAGAGGCGAAGGACCCTGTCAAGCAGATTCGGGCCTGCCCTCCGGTGCCATCGCCACCAGCAAGCAGAACAAAGGAGGGACACGGCGTGGCGTGTCCCTCGAGATCTGGTTTGGAGCTACGTACAAGGCTGTTCAGCCAGTAGCAGGCGGCGACGCGTGGATCAGACACCTCCTGTCGGTCGGCATCATCCATACAGATGGCCGCATGCCCAGGCGCCGCCCGGACAGACCCGCCTACCCCTCTTTCTTCAGCTTGAGTGGCTCCCCGCAGCACTCAAAGGTGCAAGGCTCCTCGCAGGAGCAAGCCTCCTCTCCGCACTCCTTGCATTCTCCTACCACTCTTAGGGCGAGACCGCAATCCTCGCAGACGTACACCTGCCCCACTCTCATCTCGTGACAGTTGGCCATGCCCTTCACCCCCCTTCTACAGTTTGGTTTGGTTCACCTAACCTCGAACTGGATAACAGCCATTCATCTCAAGCCAGCGAAAAGGTCTATCTCCAACTCCTCTGGCCAGCCGACCGTGGAGCGAGTTAGTTCGAAGGTCTCCTGGTAGAACCAGGGTTTACGAATCAACTCCTCTGCCGACTCGCCGAACGGCGGCTCGTAGCCGATCTGCGACACGTGACAACGAAGGCCTGCCAGCTTTGTTTCCGCATAGTCGGCCACATCGATGATGGTTGTGATCTCGTCCCGCGGCCGGGCGACCAGCGGAAAGGGCACCCCATCCATCATCACCGCCCTTGGCCCTTCATCCTCGGACATAGCAGCCAGCCGGTCCTCGGACAACACCCGGAAGTAGAGCTTGCTCACCAGGTGAGGGTCACAGCCATTAGCAAGTTGACCCGGGAAGCACTCGGGGTCAGACGCCAGATCAAAGGCGATGGTCGCCCAACGATGCACGGCAATGTGATCGTAGTGACCATAGATGCCATCCGGGCCAAAGGTGACCAGGACCTGGGGCCTCAGTTCGCGAATAAGGCGCACCAGCTTGCCCACCGCCTGACCCTGGTGGATGATGGCCAGGAGCCCATCCGGATACTCCAAAAACCTGGGCGGGTGGATGCCGTAGATCTCACAAGCGCACCGCAGTTCCTGCTCACGAACATAGGGAAGATCGGCCGGGGTGGTGAGTTCAGGCACGGCGATCTCGCCCGCCTCCCCGCGGGTTGCCATCACCACGTAGACGTCGCACCCCTCCGCCGCATACCTGGCCAGCGTCCCCCCGGTGCCGAAGGCCTCGTCATCCGGATGGGCGAAGACCGCCATCAGGGTCAAGCCGCTGGATCTCATTCCAGGCGCCCCACTATTCCCGCATACTTCTCATGGATCAAGGCCCTGTCGAACTCCCAGAACTCCT
>DATEXS010000315.1:0-2578 GCA_035256725.1 Anaerolineae bacterium | reverse complement strand
CCCCGCCGGCCAGTACAACTGCGCCTTGTCACGATTGACAAGCACGACCTCACCTTCCCACAGGAACTCCGGGTGAGGAGTGTAGATCACGCGTGCCTCGGTCACGGGGATGAAGGATCCCGGCAAGGCGTTCAGCGTCCGATATAGATCGCCGCTCCTGGTCACGTGGATGTGGCCTCTCAGCGCGAAGGGCGGTACACTTACTACTACCGCATGCTTCTCCTTGTCGACGTACTCCACTGGCCTCTGCTCCCGCTCCCTTCCCATGGAAACGACGGGCGCCTCGCGCGGTATCACGGCCAGAATTGGCCTCCTGTTCACCAACACGTACTCCAGCTTCACCTCGGACTGCTCCACATCGCGCAGGGACCTCAAAGTCACGCTCTCCAGGGTGAACATGGGGGCGTCTTCCACGTTGAGCCAGGTAGAGAGCCGCCTGCCTCCGGTCGAAACGTAGCCCACAAGATGATGCTCCTCAGTGAAAACCTCGATCTTGGTCACCGACTGACGCCGCTCCTGCGCCATTGCGCTCCTCGCTTTCCTTCGGCCTCCTCCAGCCTGATCGGCGCCTGGGCTGGCGGTTCCGAGCTCAATGCTCAGTCACCCTCAACCAGATGGTGTAGCTCATCTTCGCTAATGGAGCGCACGCCCAGTTCCTGCGCTTTGCTGACCTTTGTCTCGCCGGGGGCCTCCCCCATCAGCAGGTAGCTGGTGTTCCTGCTCACGCTGGAGGTAACGCGACCACCCCGGGCCTCGATGAACTCGGTGGCGGCCTCCCTGCTCATGGTGGGCAGAGTCCCTGTGATCACAAATACCAGGCCCGTGAAAGGGCCCTCCTCCGGCGCCTCTTCCCCAGGAAGTCGGGCCATGTTCACCCCGGCCTGCCGCAGCTTCTCTACTAGCTGTCGGTTTCGCTGCTGGGAGAAGAAATCTACGATACTCCCGGCTGTGTGCGGGCCTACACCCTCAATGGCTTGCAGCCTCTCTTCGCTGGCCTCCATCAACTCGTCGACGCAGGCAAAGCGGCTGGCCAGGAGCTCAGCCACGACGGCCCCCACGCCTCGAATCCCTAGCCCGGTCACCAGACGCCACAGAGGTCGTCGCTTGGAGGCCTCTATGGCACCCAGCAGATTCTCGGCGCTCTTCTCTGCGAAGCCCTCCAGGCCCAGCAGGCTTTCTCTGTCGAGATAGTAGAAGTCGGCCACGTCCTTGAGCAGCCCCTTCTCCACAAAGGCCTGCGCCAATCGCTCTCCGAAGCCCTCGATATCCATCGCTCCCCGGGAGGCGAAGTGCTCCACCCGCGCCACCAACTGGGCCGGACAGGAGGCATTGACGCAATAGTACATCACCTCGTCGTCCGCTTTCACCACCCGTTCGCCGCACACCGGACACTCCTCCACCATGTGGAAGACCTTCTCTTCTCCGGTGCGCAGCTCTTTCACCGGCGCCACGACCTGCGGTATCACGTCGCCGGCGCGCTTAATCACCACCGTGTCTCCCTCGCGGATGTCCTTGCGGTGGATATCCTCCTCATTATGTAAAGTGGCGTGGCTTATGGTCACCCCGCCCACCCGCACGGGCTCCAGCTCCGCGTAGGGATTGAGGGTCCCTGTCCGTCCCACGTTGATCCCGATGTGCAGGAGCTTGGTGATCCCCTCCTGGGCCGGGAACTTGTAGGCGATGGCCCAGCGCGGGGCGTGGGAGACCTCACCCAAGGCCTCTTGCTGGGCGAAGCGGTCCACTTTTATCACCACGCCGTCGGCATCGTAGTTGAGCGTTTTCCTCTCGTCGAGCCACTGCTGGTACAGGTCGAGCACCTGTTCCAGATTCTCGCAGTGAGCGATGTTCCCGGCCGTCGGGAAGCCCAGACGACGGAGTAGCGATAAGGCCTCCCACTGGCTGCTGGGGACCACCCCCTCTACTTCTCCCACCGCATACATCAGAATGCTCAGCGGCCTTCTGGCCGTGATGGAGGGATCCAACTGCCTCACCGCTCCCGCGGCCGCGTTCCGAGGATTGGCGAAGGGCCTCTCACCTTCCTGTTCTCTCCGCCTGTTCATCTCCTCGAAGCGGTCCCGCGGCATGTACACCTCCCCCCGCGCTTCCAGGTAGGGAGGTGCGGGTTCGTCGCCCACCACTGGGATCCTCAAAGGTATGGCCGGAATGGTGCGCAGGTTCTGGGTCACGTCCTCGCCCACGAAGCCGTTCCCTCGGGTCGCGCCCTGCACGAAAAGCCCATCTTCGTATCTGAGAGACACGGCCAGCCCATCGATCTTGGGCTCCACTGTGTAGTTGACCTGCCCATTGGCGAGAAGCCTGTGGACCCGCCTCTCCCAGGCCCTCACCTCTTCCTCATCGAAGGCGTTCTCCAGGCTGAGCAGGGGCCTCCGGTGCTCCACCTTCTCGAACTGTGGCAGCGGCTCCGCACCCACCCTCTGGGTGGGAGAATCGGGGGTTACCAGTTCAGGATGGGCGGACTCCAGCGCTTTCAGTTCCTCCATCAGCGCGTCGTATTCTGCGTCGCCGATCTCCGGGTCATCCAGAACGTGGTAGCGGTAGGAATGATAGCGCAGCAGCT
>DATEXS010000314.1:0-6303 GCA_035256725.1 Anaerolineae bacterium | reverse complement strand
GTTACCTGGCGGCCATTGGCCGTCTGCTGGCACCTGTAGGTGCCTTGATGGGGCTGAGCTGGCAGATGATGGTGGCCCTCGTGGCCAGTTTTGTGGCCAAGGAGAACGCCATCGCCTCGCTCGGTGTCCTCTATGGAGGTGGCGAGGCGAGTCTTGCTCAGATCCTTCCGCAGATTCTGACGCCGGCCGCCGCGCTCGGCTACCTGGTGGTGCAGATGCTGTTCATCCCCTGCGTCGCTACAGTGGCCACCGTTCTTCACGAGACCAACTCGTGGAAGTGGACGCTGTTCAACGTCGTCTTCTTACTGGTCGTCTCTTTCGGGCTGGGGGTTCTGGTCTATCAGGTGGCCTCGCTGTTTGGGTAAGTCCGCCCGCGGGAGCGAGAGCATGCTGGACACGCTGCTGAGAATCCTGTCTGAGGGAGGCAGCTTCAGCTCCTCGGACCTGGCCAAGAGGCTGGGCGTGGGGGAAGAGTTGTTGCACGAAATGATTGAGCGCCTGGTGGGGTTGGGATACCTCAGGAGCCTGGCGGGGTCCTGCGGGCAGAACTGTGGCCAATGCGCCCAGTCGGGGGCGTGCTGCGTCGGCGTCCAGGGTCAGGCCTGGAGCCTCACGGAGAAGGGGAGACGTGCGGCGGGGAGGATCCATGATGCCGCCGGGTAAGGGCAGACCGTACTCCTCCGTCGATGCAGTTGAGCTGTCGTGGTAGCAGATGTGTGGATCAGTCTGCCCCTAGCCGGCCATTTCATTCAGGGTCTCCTCCAGCTCGCGCCTCCAGGCATCCTGCCCTAGAGAATTGCGCAGTACCAGGCGATCGTCCACCACTCGAGCCCTCTCTGGCAGCCGCCCGTCGGCTCGCCGGCGTTTCACCTCTCCAATCGTACCCAGCCCGATGAGTATGCTGCTGTTTTCAGTGGATACGGTGGCCACTTCCGCCTTGGTGGCCAATACCTTCACGCGCAGGAGATAGAGGAGGTTCTCAGCCTCCTCGGGGAGGGGACCGAAGCGGTCCTCGAGTTCGTGCCTGATCTGTTCGATCTCCCGCAAGCTGGTGAGCCCGGCCATACGGCGATAGATGCCCAGCCTTAGGCTCTCCTCGGAGACATACTCCTCCGGTAGCAGGGCGTCGAGCGGCAGGCCGATGGTGGGTCCGGAAGGCTCGGCGGCAGGGGGCGGAGGGATCGCCGGCTCCGCGATCTCGGCGACTTCGCCCTCCCGTTCCTGTCTCAGGTCCTGAATGGCCCTGGCTAGCAGACGGCAGTAGAGGTCAAACCCCACCGCGCTGATGTGCCCGTGTTGCCTCGTGCCCAGGACGTCGCCGCCGCCCCTGATCTCGAGATCGCGCATGGCGATGCGGAAGCCGGCCCCCAGTTCACTGGCCTCCTTGATGGTCTGAAGGCGCTGCCGGGCCTCCTCGCTGAGGGGCGCGTCCCGGTCATAGAGGAGATAGGCGTAGGCTCGGACCGCGCTGCGCCCCACCCGGCCTCGGAGCTGATACAATTGAGCCAGGCCGAAGCGGTCGGCTCTGTTCACGATCAGCGTGTTGGCGTTGGGGATGTCTATCCCACTCTCGATGATGGAGGTGCAGACCAGGACGTCGTGGGCACCTGCGGCGAAGTCGGTCATCACCTGGGCCAGCTTGCCCTCGTCCATCTGGCCATGTCCGACCACGATGTCTGCCTCCGGGACCAGCCGGCGGATCCGGTTGGCAATCTGCTGGATGCCCTGGACGCGGTTATGCACGAAATAGACCTGACCCCCACGGTCCATTTCCCGGAGGATGGCCCGGCGAATCAGGTCCTCGTCGTAGGCGGCGACTCGAGTGACCACTGGCAAGCGGTATTCGGGCGGCGTGTCGATGGTGTTCATGTCCCGGGCCCCGGCTAGGGACAGGTACAGTGTACGGGGTATGGGGGTGGCGGTCAGGGTAAGAACGTCCACCTCCGTCCGCATCTGCTTGAGTGTTTCCTTGTGGGCCACGCCGAAACGCTGCTCCTCGTCGATAATCAACAGCCCGAGGTCTCTAAAGGCGACATCGCCTTGCAGCAGTCGATGGGTACCGATGACGATGTCCACCCGGCCCTGGCGGAGGCTTTCGAGAATCCGCTCCTGCTCGCTCCGTGTCCTGAAGCGCGAGAGCATCTCCACCTCCACGGGGTAGGGAGCGAGACGATCCTTGAAGGTCCGGTAGTGCTGCTGGGCCAGAACGGTGGTGGGCACCAGCACGGCGACCTGCTTGTTGTCCATCACCGCCTTGAAGGCAGCTCTGAGGGCCACTTCCGTCTTCCCGTAACCGACATCGCCGCAGACCAGACGGTCCATGGGCCGCGGCTTCTCCATGTCTCGCTTGACCTCTTCAATGGCGCGCATCTGGTCTTCCGTCTCCGCGTAGGGGAAGGAGGCGTCCAACTCCGCTTGCCAGGGGGTGTCGGGAGAGTAGGCATTGCCCGTCACTATCTCGCGCACAGAGTACAGGTCAAGCAGATCTTTGGCAATCTCCTCCACCGCTCGCTTGGCGCTCTCCTTGACACGGGACCAGTTCGCGGTGCCCAGACGATCGATGCGAGGGGGCTCGGCCTTGACGCCGACGTATCTGCTCAACCGGTCCCCCTGGTAGGTGGGGACGAAGAGCCTGTCGTCGGCTGCGTAGTCGACCTGGAGGTATTCGCGGTTGGCCTCATCTGCATCCAAATGGACCAGCCCTCCAAAGATCCCGATGCCGTGTTCGATGTGCACCACATAGTCACCGGGCTCAATGTCTGAATAGAAGGCCTCGGGCGTAAGGGGCTGGGGGCGATAGGGGCGGCGAGGTTCCGGCTTCATCCAGCCAAAGATCTCTCCATCGGTGAGGAGCACGGTCCAGCGTTGGTTATCCTCTTGCATCCGCCAGCCTGAGGCCAGGCTCCCCTGCAGCAGGGTCAGGCTGCCCTCCGAAGGGGCATCTGTTAGCTCCTCCACAGGCTGCACTGAGATTCCCCGTTCCTCGTAGAGCTCGGCCAGCCGAGGGGCCTGGCGCGAGACGACCACCAGTCGCCACCCGTCCTCGGTCATCTCGGCAGAGTCGGCGATCACGCTTTGCAGTCGGCCGGCATAGTTTGTCCCCGCCACGAACTGGTCGTCAAGGAGCCAGTCCGATTCTCCCTCATATCGAAACTCGACCCTGGGATGGGTCTGGAAGCCCGTGTCCAGGGAGGTCCAGGTGAGGTGAGGTGATTGGGCGCCCCTGGGCAGTTCCCCTTTGTCGATAAGGTCCTGGCGGAGGCCGTCATTCTGCACCTGGAGATTGCTCACCGTGGCTTCCAGACCGAGAGGATCCTCAAGCACCAGGACTGTCTCCGGGGGGACGTAGTCCAGCAGCACGCCAGGGCGTTGGTACAGGTAGGGCAGGTAGAACTCCCGCACGTCAAAGGACTCCCCGGCGTGCAAGGACTCCAGGTCTGTTTCGTATTCTCTGGCCGCCTGGGGGTGGCAAGAGGACAGATCCAGACGATCAAAACTTGTCTCAACGTCAGCGCTGAGGGGGAAGGCCTCGCGAGCCGGGCCCAGGGTGATAGCCTCAGCTGTCTGCACCGACCGCTGGGTGGTGGCGTCGAAGAGACGCAGGGACTCGATCTCGTCTCCGACGAGTTCGATCCGCGCGGGCTGCTCTAGGTGGGGGGAAAAGACGTCTACGATGCCGCCTCGAGCGCTGAAGTCGCCTGGCTTCTCCACCACGGGAACACGCTCGTAGCCCAGACCGCGCAGTGTCGTGAGCAGCTGGCTTCTGCCGATCTGCTGCCTCGCCTGCAACGCGACCAGGTTGGCTACGAAGCGTTCCTTGGGGACTGTCTTCTGGAGCAGCGCTCGTAGGGAAGAAACGACGAGCAGCGGGGCGTTGCCGGCCGTGCCTTCTGAGGCGAGGGCGGTCAGGGTGGCCAGACGATCTTGGGCAATAGCCCTGTCCCAGGGGATACGCTCGTAGCTCAAGACGTCCGGCTCTGGGAAGAGGAGTATGCTCTGCGTGGTGTCCGACCAGACCCTGAGTTGCTCATAGAGTTGCCGGGCGCGGTCGCGGCTGGAGGTGACGAACAGCATCGGTCGCCCCAGGTCCCTTCGCAGGCCGGCGACCAGGTACGGCCGCGCCGCCTCCAGGATGGCCAGGCCCAGCGCAGGCATCTCTTCCCCAGGCCGGCTGGCCAGTGCATCGATGACCTCGGCGTAACCCTTCACCTCCCGGATCAGGGGTACAAGTCCGGACAATCGCAACTCACACCTCTAGTTGTACCGGTTCATGGTCGCCTCGATGTCCTCGCGGATGAAGCACTCCACGGCGGAGATTGCGTTCTCGTAGGCCGTCTCCATGGTGATACGCTCATCGAGGGAAAAGTCCCGCAGCACGTATTCCTCCGGGGGCGGGCCATCGGGCCTTCCTATCCCGATGCGCACGCGGGGAAAATCCTCAGTCCCGATAGAGGCGATGATGGACTCCATCCCACGATGGCCACCCGACCCTCCCTGAGGACGGATCCGGATCTTGCCCAAGGGCAGGTCCAGGTCATCGTAGATGACCAGCAGGTACTGCGTGCCTACCTTGTACCGAGACATCATCGGCTTGACCACTTTGCCGCTCTTGTTCATGAAGGACAGCGGTTTGACCAGGATCACCGGCTCGCCGCCAATACTCCCGCGGGCCAGGAGGCCCTGGAATTCCATACGGTCGAAGGACAGCTTGTGCCGGTGGGCGAATCTGTCCAGGACCTGGAAGCCGGCATTGTGACGGTTTTCAGAGTGCTCCGCCCCGGGGTTGCCCAGGCCGACGATGAGCCTGACTGCTTCGGCCTCCCTCTCATCTCGTATGCGCAGGATCCTTCTCAGCATTGCGTTTCTTATTCCCAACTGCCGCACGCAGTAAGGGCTGGTGCCAACACCAGCCCCTGAGCGGTCCGGTCATTTGTAGAGCAGAAGCTGGCGCATCAGATCAGTCTTCGCAGCAGCAAGACAACTCCTGCGAAGATGAAGAGCACCGTGGCGACGAAAGCCCCAAACACACACTGTTTCACGAACACTCCAACACTGGGTATGGAGATCGTGTCACCGTTCTCCGGTGTTGGGGAAGGCATGGTCTCATCCTCAGTGGTTGTGGGAGTCGGCGTGGTGAGCACCACCGTCGGCTGCTCCACAATAGCCGTGGTGGGCGTCGGGATGACGACCGTGGCGGTGGGCGTGGGCGACTCCTGGGGAGTGGGCGTGGGAGCCGGTTGCGCGTTGGCGACCTGGACGCGTACGGGCTGAGTCTCTACCAGGTTTCCATCCTGCTTTACCACCACCAGGTGCAGCAAATAGGCGCCGTCGGGCAGGGCCGTGGTGTGCCATACCTCCAGCGTGGCGTTGGTGTTCTCCTGACGGTGTACGTCGCCGATCACAACCCAGGCGCCCGGCGTGGCTGAAGAGGCATACTCGACTTTGTAGAACTGGAAGTCGGGTCCCAGACGAGCCGAGCCGACGATCTCCACGCTGCCTCGAACCTCAGCGTTGGGCCGAGGCGAGGTGATCTCGTAGAGCTGTTCCTGTAGTGGGGGGGCTGCCGCCACGATCCCCGCAGACAGACAGAGTAACAGACACAGTACAGTGGCTGTCGTCAGAGCCCGCCTCATGTTGCCCTCTTTGAGCCGTTCCGCGTGCACTATATCAATGTAGCACAGGATGGGCGGCTAGGCAAGCGATTCGTCGAATCTTCGGACGACCAAGGCGCCGTTCTGCCCTCCCAGGCCCAGGGCGTTGACCAGGACCGTGTCCACACGGGCATGACGGGCGACCAGAGGAACGTAATCGAGGTCGCAGTCAGGATCAGGCGTGTGCAGGTTAATGGTGGGGGGTATGATATGCTCCTCGATGGTCTTCAGCGCTGTTACGGCTGAGATGGAACCGGCTGCCCCCAGCAGGTGACCGATCATCGATTTGATGGAGTTGATGGGGATGGAGTATGCCTGTTCCCCAAACACCGTCTTGATGGCCTTCGTCTCGGCCACATCGTTGAGCACGGTGGCCGTGCCGTGGCTGCTGATATGGTCAATGTCGCCCGGGCTCAAACCGCTTTCCTCTATCGCCAAGCTCATGGCTCGCGCCGCTCCGTCGCCCTCAGGATCGGGGGCCGCCAGGTGGTATGCGTCGGCGGTGAAGCCGTAGCCCATGATCTCCCCGAGTATACGCGCCCCTCGCTTCAAGGCGTGTTTGAGGGACTCCAACACCACCACTGCGGCGCCTTCACCCATGACGAAGCCGTCCCGACATGCATCAAAAGGACGGCACGCCCCCTGCGGGTCC
>DATEXS010000313.1:0-10490 GCA_035256725.1 Anaerolineae bacterium | reverse complement strand
AAAGACCCTGCCTCCTCAGGGTGATCCGCCTCATGCGCCTTTCTTAGCTTCACAGCCTCCTCGCCTTTGGGAGCTTTGATAAGGCTCATGCCGCACTCGGAACAGAAAACCGCCCAGGCGCTCTTGGGACCGCCGTCGGCGTAGGCTGGGCACTGTTGCTTTGCCTGCTTGAGCTGATATCCCTAGATCCATCATTTGAGCAGGTGGGGTTGATCCTCATCGGGATCGTGCTGGCGGGCCTCGCCGTCGTCTGTATCTGGCTGGCGGCCACGCGCCTGGGCGCTGGGCTCACCGACAGGTGGGCTGGGAGAGGGCGCCGAAGAGAGGCGCGCCGGCTGGGGGCTTACATGACCGATACTCACATGGCCGGGATGGAGCTCTCCAAGGCAGACCTCGCAGGGGCAGAGCTGTCCAGGGCCAACCTCAAAGGAGCAAACGCTGCGGAGGCAAGTCTGGAGGGTGCAACAGTTGTCGATGCCAACTTGACTGGGGCGAATCTCAGGGGTGCGAACCTATCCCGCTCCAACCTCAAGGGGTCAGTCCTTTCCCGGGCAAACCTCCTGCGGGCCAGGCTCCGCGATGCCAACCTGGAAAGGGCCAACCTGCGGTCAGCCTATCTCTACGGTACCGACCTGGAGGCCGCCCTGCTGAGAGAGGCCAACCTGGAAGAGGCTGATCTGCGGTACGCCAACCTCGCAGGGGCCAACCTGCAGGGCGCTTCTCTGAGGGGAGCAGACGTGGACGATACCACGGTGATGCCCCAAGGTTGGGAGCTCATCGTTGCCAGCAAGCCAGAGGATGAGCAGCCTTCTCACAGGGCAGATGAAGAAGGATCAAGCGTGACTGGAGCACAGGATACTGCACTTCGAGGCGTGATGAAGCTGTGTCTCAACTGCCAGACAGAGAACCCTGCTGACGCGGGTCTCTGTTCCAGTTGCGGCATGGACCTGGCGCGCGCCCGCGGGCGTGACGAGGCACAACCTGTCGACACCACAGTCAAAGAGGGCATAGATGGTCTTCAGATCGCCAAATTCATGTGGGGCTGGCTTCTGCTGGGTGTGGGTGTGCCTTCGATGCTATGTTCGGCGTTGATGAACGCGTGTGTCGCCCTCACAGGTATGCTCGACAGCGGTTTCGGGGCCTGGATGGTTTGGTCAGTAGCCAGACGAAGAGGCGTGGGGGATCCCAGGATTCGGGCGCTGATGTGGGCTGGCGGCCCTCTAGCGGGCGGCACCATA
This sequence comes from Anaerolineae bacterium, assembly GCA_035256725.1. Taxonomy (GTDB): domain Bacteria; phylum Chloroflexota; class Anaerolineae; order UBA7937; family B3-Chlor; genus JAUVXJ01. Next base: position 9,252 of record DATEXS010000313.1, on the reverse strand, counting down.
GCCATGGCGTGGCTGATCGTGGCGTCCCTGGCGCTCCTTGTCACCTCGGCGTGCCCAGGCGGCGGAGCGGAGTACTGCGCGCTAGTTTCCGCGACGTTGTACTTTCAAGCCCTCGGGAGCCTATTCGTTGCTCCCCTGGTGGGTGCAATCATCGTCCTCGTGGAGTGGCTTCGGCACAGGTCCAAGAGCTCGGAAATCCTTCCAGGCTCCGAATGAGTCAGCAGGTGAAGTAGGATATCTCAATGAAACGAAAAGTGTTTGGGATCGCTGTTCTGGTCATCGTGCTCCTGGCCGTGGGCTACTACTTGTGGAACTGCTGGTATTTCTCCGGTGCCATTGTAGCCTACAAGCATAGCACTTTGAAGGAGGTCCGGGAGCGTACGGAGCCAACTATGGGCCCCTATGACCTGGACGAACTCGGCCTGCCGCAACCGCAAGATGTCTCGCTCGACCTGGGCGAGGGGATCGTCCTCTCCGGGTGGCTATTCGAGAACGAGCTGAACGGAGACTGTGGCGTGATTCTACACCATGGTCGCGGCGGCGCTCGAATCGAGACTCTTATGTACGTGCCTCTGTTCTGGGACCGCGGTTGTGACGTGATGATGTTCGATGCGCGGCACCACGGTGAGAGCACCGGTGAGTACGCCACCTACGGCTATTACGAAAAGCAAGACTCGCTGGAAGTATTAGCCTGGTTCGCCGAACGCAGTGAGTTGGAGGTCTCCCAGATTGGCCTGATGGGACTGTCGTATGGCGCCGCAACCGTGCTGCAAGCGGCCGCGCTGGAGCCAGATCTAGCCTTCGTGGCCGCCGAAGCGCCCTTCCAGGACCTGCCAACGCTCCTCGGGGAACAGGCGGAGCTGCGGTATGGGCCGGTGGTCAGAGCTATCCTGAGCCCCACCGTCCTTCTCTTCGCGGGCTGGCGCGCCGACTTCGACCCCGCGGCCGTTTCTCCCCTGCTGGCAGCGCAAGAGATAGAGGCCCCCGTCTTCTTGATCCATTCCCTGCAGGATGATGAGATACCGCCGGCCCATGCCGAAGCCATCTACGCGAATGTCACGCATGATCGCAAGGTGCTGTATGTGACGGACTGGGGCGCGCCCCACGCTCAATGTATGAAGACAGATCCCGAGACCTTCAGGGCCTACATGGACGATTTCCTGGACCGGTACGTGCCGGGCTTTGGCTTGACGGAGATTCCCTGACCGCACCACGTCTGCGGTGAGCAAGGTGACCTTCGCAAAGGGCGACAACATTGGGGTAGCCTGGAATAGTACCTGAGGCGGGAACCTGAAGATGTTCATATCAATCGTCGTACCAGCGCTCAACGAAGAAAAGTACATCGCACAGTGTCTCTCTTCGCTGCACACCCAGAGCTACCCCAGTGAGCTCTATGAGATCATCGTGGTGGATAACGCCAGCACAGATCGCACCGCGGAAATCGCACAAGAGTTCGGAGTCATGGTTGTCCATGAGCCGGAGAGGGGTGTGGGGCGGGCGAGACATCGAGGGGCTGAAGAGGCCAGGGGTGATATCATCGCCGGAACGGATGCGGATGCCATCGCCACACCGACCTGGTTGGAGGAGATCGCCAGGGCCTTTCGTAGCGACGAACTCCTGGGCGCTGTGACTGGTCCGATACTGCTCCACGACGGGAACAGTTTTCAGCGCTGGGGTGCCAGGTACGTAAGCAACCCGACGATGAGACTTAGCTACACCCTCAGCAGAGGCGTCATTAGCGGCAACAACTTCGCTGTGCGAACGCGTGACTATTGGAGGGCGGGAGGCTTCAACACCTCGCTCCTTTCTGCGGAGGACATCGATCTTGGGGTCCGGTTGAGTGCAATTGCCAGGACCCTCTTTGACCCGAACATGGTGATGTACGTGTCCGCGAGGAGGACTCGCGAAGGCTACGTGAAGCTATTCCTTCGGACTTCGCAGGACTTTGTCAGGGTAGTCTTCCTTCGAATGGCTCCCGCAGGGAAGGACTTCGTTCCCATTAGGTGAAGCACCGAGGGAGTACAGGACAGGCCGGAGGGCAGCGACCACAGCTCCGCTCGCCTGGCCGGGTCAGGGGTGAGCGGTATCGTACGCCAACATCAACGTGTGCCATAGGTCCCGATTCCGATATGAGATGATCATCTCAGTAGTAGTACCAGCGCTCAATGAGGAGAAGTATATCGCGAAGTGCCTCTCTTCGCTCCGCGCCCAGACATACCCCCGCGAGCTCTATGAGATCATTGTCGTGGATAACGCCAGCACAGATCGCACCGCAGAAATCGCACGGGGCTTCGGAGTCAAGGTTGTCTATGAGCCGGAGAGGGGTGTGGGGCGGGCGAGACATCGGGGCGCTGAAGAGGCCAGGGGCGAGATCATCGCCGGAACGGATGCGGATGCCATCGCCCGACCCACCTGGCTCGAAGCGATCGCCAGGGCCTTTCGCAGCGACCAAGCCTTGGGCGCGGCGACTGGTCCCATAGCGCTCCACGACGGGAACCGCCTGCAGTGCTGGTGGGCAAGGCACGTGTACAACGGGGTGACGAGACTGTGCTATACCGTCGGCAGAGGCGTCATTAACGGCAACAACTTCGCCGTGCGAACTCGTGACTACTGGAGGGTGGGGGGCTTCAACACTTCACTGCTCTCTGCTGAGGACATGGATCTTGGGGTCCGGCTGAGTGCGGTCACCAGGACGATCTACAGTCCGAAGATGGTCATGTACGTGTCCGCGCGAAGGGTTCGCGAAGGCTATGGGACAATACTCCTCGGATCCTCAAAGCAGTACGTCAGGGTAGTCATCCTGGGAAGGCCTCCCGTAGGAAAGGAGTTCGTACAAATCAGGTGAGGCAAGAAGGGCGGCACCAGGGTCCCTTCCCCTCACATCTCCCAGGTAGCGTCTCCGAAGAAGTCGCCGTGGTCTTTGGCCAGGAAAGCCTCAATCGCCCGGCGTTTGTCGCCCAGGCGGAAAGACGCCCCGTGGCCAGGGTAACAGACGGCGTCGTCAGGCCAGGCCAAAATGACGCCGCGCAGGGTCTCGAGCGTAACTCGAAAGTCGCCGGGAGAGGAGGTGTGCCCGGGTCCGCCCTCGAAGATAGCGTCCCCCACGATGACTCGATCATCGTACTCGATCGCGTAGCAGACCTGGTCTTCGGTGTGACCGGGGGTGTGATAGACCCGCAGAGAGTGTTCGCCCACCGCGACAAGATCTCCGTCCTCAAGCCAGCGATCCGCCCTCACCAAGCCGCTGCCGGGATGGGCCATCACCGGAGCCTGGAGTGCCGCGCGTATCTCTTCCAGAGCGCCCACGTGATCCGGGTGAGCATGGGTGAGCAGGATAGCCACCGGCGTGCTGTCGCCAAGCATGGACAGCAGCGTCTCGGGCTCTGCTGCCGGGTCGATGAGAACACTCTCCGAGGTCACAGGGCACACCAGCACGTAGGCATTGGTGCCCCATGGCCCCAGAGCCCGGCAACTCTGGCAGAGACTACGCCGCCCTGTGCTATCAACGCTCGGCGACAATCTGCTCTGCCTCGATGAGGGCCACCCTGCGCTCGAGCTCCGATCTGGCAACATCGAGGTCGCGTAGCAGCCGGAATATGCCCATCAGAGACCCCAGTATCTCTTGACTGATTCCTCGCGGCAGCTCATTCAGAAGAGGAGCCAGCTCCTCCATCATCTCCACGAAGCGCTCTTGCTCGTCCAGTTCAGATTCCTCCCGCTACTCCTCTGACCGCGCCGCAGGACCTTCCTCGGCCTCTTCCTCGACGGTGACTTCGTCTTCGTTGGCTGGCTGGGACTCCTCCTCCGCTTCTACCTCAGCCACCCTGGTCGCCACCATCTCTCTGATGGCTTCTTGCTGCTCCGGAGCTACCTCCACGCCTCGCTTCTCAGCCTCCTCCACGATCCAGGCGGCTACCAGGTCGTCGATCGGCCCTCCCAGTAACGCCGCAGTCCCCTGTAGAAACTTGAAGAGGGTGTTGGGCAGGGTGTCCAGGAAGCGCTCCACAGACCCTTCGACTCCCTCACCGCGGGCACCAGCGCCTCCGATGTCGATGAGACGGATCTGCTCGATGTTGGCAAAGGCCTCACCGAAGGCCAAAGCCACGTCGGGCACCTTCTCCAGCAGGGACTGACCCAGCACCAGGCGCAAGGCACCGGCCTTGTAGGCGTTCAGCGCCTCCGCAAGCTCGCGTCTACCCTCGGCCTCGGCCAGGAGTTGCGCCTTGGTCACGTCCGCACCCGCCAGTCCTCTGGCCTTGTTTGCCGCCGCCTCGGCCTCGCCCATCCTCCTATCCACGTCAGCCTGGGCGAAGCCCGTGGCCCTGGTCGCGGAGGCCTCCTGCTCGGCCCGGTACAGAGAGGCATCGGCTGGACGGCGCTCCTCGGCGTCCAGTTCCCGGTCCCTGCGCTCAGCGGCTGCCTGAGCGGCGGTGCCTTTCCTCTCCTCCAGCGTCTTATCCTGCTCGGCCAGGGAGATGGCTTGGGACCTCTCGGCCACAGCCTGCTCGCGGGCCACCTCTGCATCGTACTTGGCCTTGGCCACGTTGGCCTCTTTGGTGAATCCTGCCTTGGCCTTTTCTGCTGCCTGCTCTTTCTCCGTGGCTTCCTGCTCGGCCTGCGCTTCGGCCCTGCGGGCGTCGCGCAGCTTGGCGGCTATCTCTGGCCTACCGAGGGCTTCCAGGTAGCCCTTGTCATCGCTGATCTCCTTGATAGTGAAGGAGACGATCTGCAAACCCATGCCAGCCAGGTCGTCAACGGCCACCTGCAGGACCATCTGGGCAAAGGCCTCGCGGTCCTTGTACACCTCTTCCACCGTCATCAGGCCGATGATGGCCCGCAGGTGGCCCTGAAGTGTTTGAATGGCCACGTACTTGATATCCTCCGTGCTCTTGTCCAGCAACTGTTCGGCGGCGGTGGCGATGGAGGTGTCGTCGCTGCCGATCTTGATCTGGGCAATGCCATCCACCATGATCGGTACCGCGTTGCTGCTCAGGACATTGTGCACCGCCACGTCTAGCGTGATCAGACTGAGGTCGAGTTCTTTCACCTCGTGCACGAAGGGCAAAACGATGGTCATGCCGCCCTTAACGATCTTGTAGTTGACGACAATCTCCTCAGTCCTGGTCTCGACCTCCCACTCCTGGATGTTCACCTCTGGTCGCTCAGAGGGGGGCTGCACCACTGGCTCCGTGGACGCCTTCAGCCTCCTGATCCGGCGAATCACGGTGACCTTCGTTCGCGTGCGCACACCATACACCAGAAGAGCTCGGTTGGGCGGGACCTTGCGGATAAACCGTAAGACCCTGGCCATGGCCATCAGGAAGACGACGACCAGAAAGAGAACGGCCACGGCGATGAGCAAGGTGCCGCCACCGACCACACCGAGAATGCTCTCCAGGATTCCCACTGCCACTACCTCCTTCTGCTGCTCCGCACCTACTAAATCTCCTTCACCACAACGGTCCCCCCCTCCGCACCCAGGACCTCGACCGCAGCCTGAGCACGAATAGGGGAACCGTCCTCAGAGCGGGCCGGAGCGTTGATCCTCTGGCCCTTGACCACCAGGGCCACCTGGCCCGGTCTGTCCTGTGGAAAGGCGATGATGACCCGGCCCACCAGGCCCACATAGTCGGCGGCCTGGATGGATGTCGAACCCTGCTCGCCGTACAGAAACCGCAGGAAGACCCACATCACCGCTGCGGTCAGTACAGCTACGCCACTGGCCGGGACCAGACTCAGGGCGTCTGACACGCCCAGACCCTTACCGATCAGCCCCCCGGCCCCGAAGCCCACCGCGAACATCGCCACCACCCGGAGAGAGAAGGGACTGGGTCCCTCGACCTCGTGCTCCAGCCCTATCTCGCCCACCTCGGGCAGCTCGATCCCACCTACGTCAGCGGCCTCGGGGCCTCCCAGGACTCCTTCCAGGGCATCTCCCAGACTGCCCAAGGCCTCGCCCACACTATCGCTGACACCCTCCATGGCCTGGCCGACGTCCTCGCCGAAGTCGAGCAGTTCACCAACGATGAAGGTGAGGGCGATGTATCCGCCACCGAGAATCAGCAGGGATATGTAGAAGCAGGTCAGCATCTTACCGTTCCTGACGAGTAAGCAGCGCTGATTCTTGGTCAGCGCCGTGCGGCCGGGAGAACGCGATGCATATTATAGCACGCGCCGGGGACGGTGTCGAGGTTGGCCGACGGAGAAGCGAAAGGCCCGCTCCTTGAAGCGGGCCTTCCCTATTGGCGAGGCTGTGCTGCCGCCCACCTAGGGGACAGTCACCGACAGACGAGTCAGCAATCGATGCCGCTATCCCACGTCCATCGACTCGGCCACGCGCAGCAACTCCGCAAGAGAGTAGTCGTAAGAGTAGATAGCTGTGACCAGCCCGTCCGTCTGCCACTCCACCACCCCGGGCCTCAGCCCCGCCCCGTCGCGGCACTCGAACTCCGTGGATGGGGCGTAGGAGACGCAGATTCTCTCCGGCCGCGGGTCCGCGCCCACCCCGGCGTGACCGTTCACCTCCACAGTCTTGAAGCCCTCAGGCCGTTCGCGGTACGGGGACTCCCAGCTCCAGGCCATTCCACCATAGCGGAGGATGATGTACACGCCATTCTCGTAAACCAATGCCGCCTGCCTGTACAGGGGTGGATCGTCCGTGCTGGAAACATAGACCTCTCTCAGCACAGCCCCTTCCGGCATGTAACTGGGCAGGGGAATCGGAAAGAGCGTGCGAGCGAGCGCCTTTTCCAGGCTGACCCTGTCGCCAGGAATGGGACCCTCCCAGGGTGGCAGTGGACCAGGGGCCTCACTCATGGCCGCCTGAGGAAGCCAGATCTCGGATCGGTAGAAGCTTTCCTGTCTTGGAAACATCCTTGGTCTGAGCAGCACCAGCCCGACCAGTGCAACCACAGCGCCTGCAAGGAGAACGACGCGTTTTCTACTCATGGCGATCTCCTGCCTGACCACCGCTAATCGGCGTACGTCCACAACTGGATGTCATCCGAGGCGTACTCAAAGTACCGGCACTCCGAGTGGAACCAATGATATAGGAGGCAGCGTCAACCCAGGCATGGGCACACTAGAAACGCAACCAAAGTTCTGGGAAGGGTTCGCACCCCACAAGGCACTCCGTTGCCCGACAAATCGCGGAGGCCGCGACAGACCCGGATCATAGATTGACCCAACCTTGTACGGCGGGTAGGAAGACATGGCCTACAGGATACCACGACAGGCACTAGTAGCGCAGCGAATTGGCTATCTTGAGCAGTTCGTCGAGCGGTAACGTATTGGAGTAGATGGTGATATCCAGGCCGTCAGCCCACCACGAGATGCTGCCAGGATAACGATGTTGCCCTCCGCTGATCTCCTGCACCCCCGGACTGGCCCCCATGCCGGGATGGCCATTGACGCTCACCTCGCTGAAGACAGGAGTCTGTTGAGCGATGATGGCATCCCAATCGGGGGGTGAGTCCATCTGGTGGATGATCATTTGGCAGCCATCGGAAAAGACAAGTGCTACCGAGTATAGCTCCGTGTAGGTCTCCTCCAGACCCTGAGGCGCCTGGACGGCAGAGACCCAGACCTCCTCGATTTCCACGCTAGCGCCGTCCGGCATAGAGATCGGGACCGGGATCGTGAATGGCACCCTGGTCCTTGCTTCCAAGAGCGTAACCTTGTCGGCGGCATAGATTGGCCCTTCCCATGGCCAGATCGGGAGATATGGAACGTGAACCTGGGTCTCTTCTCGGATGAAGCCATAGGGTGCCTGTTGGAGAAGATGGCGGGCTCCAGCCACCGCCAGGACTGAGACCAGTAGGCCTGCTACCCAAAACGCAGGTGACCTGAGAAGCCATCGAAGCCACTGATTAGCCATGGCCCTCCTCCTCACTGGTCTCCAGTGCGGCTGTCCATATCATGCCATCAATGTCCGCGAGCATGATAGGAAACCACCTGTCCTCCACGCTGGCGAAGATCAACAGGCCCCACTGACCCGGCTCCTTCCGCCGATGGCAATCCTACATTGCACAAGAAAGAGGACCGCTACCAGGACGGTTGTAGTCAGAATGGCAGGCCAGGTGCGATGGTAACCCGCGTCAATTGGCGGACGAGGCTCCGCCAACGGCACGATAGGAAGTAGATAGGCAACCTGAAGCGAGAAGAGCACAGCCAAGAGAAAGACCAGATTTGCCCCTCCAAACGCCCAAGGCAACAGAGTCCCATCTGTGCTTCGTACGGTTCCAGCAGCGAATATGCTTGCGCTGACCACAACAAGGACGGCGGCAGGTAGGATGGAACCAGGCGGACCCTCAAAGAAATCGTTGATGGTTCTTTGCCAAGTTCCCACAGGTGGTCGCAGCGATGTATGTACGCAATCCCAAGGTACCAACCAAACCTCCGTCACACCGCACGCAAAGAGAGCCAGGACACACCAGGTCGCGACTAGCAGCAACGTACCGCTGACGAAAACCACCTTCTTTCTTGGCCTACGTCCAGCTTTGCCAGCGAGAGTCTGCGCGTACATTTCTGTAGTATTCCTCCGTGCCCGCGGAAGAAACGGCACCCGACTGCGAGATATCCAAACTCACCCTGAATCATCCCACAGAGGATCGCACTCCTCAAACACATGCTACCTACAGTTCTTCGTCAAACCGCTCCTTGGCGAAGAGGCAGGTACAGCTGACAACCATCGCCTCACTCTCCCCCGAAGTCACCCTTCACTGGAGTCAGGCGGAGGCGGCTCGATGGAGATGGGCTCGTTGAAGTCGTAGAACCGCATGACCGTGCTCTGCCGGATCCATTGCTCCTCTGCGGTCCCAGCCTCCCATTCTGGCATGTGGTCAAGATGTTTCATCTGACGTATCAGGTAGTCATCCTTTCCCACCCAGAGCTCAACCTCCATACTCCCACGACGCATCAGCTCCAAAAGCTCCGGGGGCAACTGGGATCCCATCTTGGCCTCTCTTTTAACGAAGGCATCCATGTCAATTTTGCCGCGGTAGTGGAGACACTGCAATCTCAATCTCCTCATCCGGGAGCTGCTCAAGATCGATCAGCAAGTCGAGAGGTTCGAGCGCCTCCGCGATGGGGAGCATCACGCAGGCCACCTCGCTTACCGCAGCGCCCGACTCGGGCATATGCGATGCGCGGACATAGCTCTGCTCGCCGATCCTCCTGGCCTCGCACCACATGCCAGTCTCGGTGGTTATCTTCACTCGCCAGCGGTCAGGTGCGGCGAACTCCCCGTCCCAC
>DATEXS010000312.1:0-3389 GCA_035256725.1 Anaerolineae bacterium | reverse complement strand
TGGGTGACTTCACCCGGAAGAACTTCTCGAAGAGCCGGTTAAGGTGTTCTGGAGCGATTCCAACGCCATCGTCGGCCACACTGACCACGACTTCGCCCGCAGCCACTCGCCCCCTCACGACCACGAGCCCGCCATCTGGCGAGTACTTGATGGCGTTGTCGAGCAGGTTGCGCAGCACCTGTTCGATGCGGCGAGGATCAGCGGGCACGATTGGAAAATCCGTGGGGAAACTGATCACAAACCGATGCTTTGCCGTGCGACGAGACATCTCACTCGCCAGGCCCTCGACAAGGCGAGGGATCAGAGTGGGTTCCTCAGCCAACGTCAGCAGTCCGGCATCGATGATTGAGGATTCCAGCAAGTCTTGGATCATCGTCTGCAAAGCCTCGGCCTCGGCCTCGATGATCTCCAACTGCTGCTTCTTCGATGCCTCGTCCCACTGAATCTCTTCGAGCAACAATGCCGAGGCGTATCCCTGTATCGAGGTCAGTGGTGTGCGCATGTCGTGCGCCAAGGCCGCTATCAATTCCGATCTCAGACGTTCCGCCTCCTGCACAGCCCTGGTCTCCTCCACCTCGTGCATCAGTCGGATCTGATTGATGCTGATGATCATCAATTCGGCAAAGGCTTGCAGGAACGGGACATGTGATGCTGAGAACCACTCGTCACTGGCACAAGTCTCCAGTGTGAGCACACCCATCTTCTTTTCCCGGTAGATGAGCGGAACGCCAACAGCGCTTTTTGGGAAATCCAGTCCGCGCGATGCCAGCCTGAACAGCTCGCGGTTGTACTCAGTCATATTCGCCATGGCAAAAGCGGACTCATCCGGAGTAGCCCATACCTCAGGCCTCCCGGATTCGAGCACCTTGCCGGAAATCGACTCGCCTATCCGCAGGCTTATCCTGTCCAGGGCATCTACATCGTAGCCAAAAGAAGACGCGACCCGTAGCATCCCAGTCGCCTCGTCGAACAGGAAGAGGACACCGGCCTCGGCTGGCCTTAGGGTCTCCACCAGTGTGCTCTGAATGGCAGGCAATATGGCCTCAATGCTTACGATCGACGCCAGTGTCTTGGAGGCCTCAAAGAGAGTGGAGACCTCGTGAACGTGCCGCTGGTTTTCCAGTTCGACGGCATCGCGTGCCAGGTACTGAGCCACCTGTTCCGAGATTCCGCGAAGCAGATGCTTCTCCTCTTCAAGGAAACGCCAGCTACCATCTGGATAGTAGACGGCGATCGACCCTACCGGCTGGCCACCTAGCATTATGGGGACCGCGAGAGCGGACCCCACCTCCGATTCTTCCGGGTAACCGCCTGGCTTGGAGATCTGCTCCTCCAGCAGGGCTCCCTCCTCATCGATAGCCCCTCCCAGTGGTCCCTCTCCAGGCACCAGACACAGCCGCCGGGCGCCCGCTTCGTCCATGTTGGCCGACCAAGCCACATCTTCCCGTCCGCCTGCGGCACAGAATACCACGGCCAGAGCATCTTGATACTGCATGGAGGCTGGCAGTCGCTCAGCCACAAAGGTGAGGAAGTCACGAAGGTCACCTGCCGCTAGTGCTTCTCGGCTGATGTCATAGAGGATGCTGAGTTCCTTGACCCGTTCGCGGAGGCGGAACCGCGAGCTGTCAAGCCTCTCTCTAAGGGTTGTGTTTTCGACCGCCCAGCTCAGCTGGCCGGCCAGCACTGAAAGGAAAGCGAGCTCGTCGGAGGAGAAAGAATGGGGACGTGTGCCACCGACGCAGGAGACACCCAGCAGCTTACCCCTGGATCTGAGTGGCAGGCCGGCGAAGGAGCGCACCTGTAGTTGGGCAGTCTCGTCCGCCGAGAATCCGCGGTGTAGCCGGGTGTCCTCGACAACCACAACGTCCGCGGTGCTAACGACTCGCTGGATAAGATCCCCCAGGGGTTTTCGCTCGCGTGCCTCGACCAGGAGGTCTATGTCGAACGGGGTATGCGCGACGGACTCTAGCTCCCCTGCCTCCTCGTCGTACAGACCAACGCTGGCCATCTCCAGCCCGGTGACCTCCGTTATCCTATCCAGGGATACCGTTAGGACTCTCTGCAGGTCGGCGCACTCTGCTGTTACCCGTCCAACCGAATCCAGGGCGACTAATTCGGGATGAGCGGAACCTTCCACAGAATCCCCGTCGCCGACTGCCGCCGAGCACATCCCTGCACCAGCCTCACGCGAGTCTGTGTCGCCGAGCGAGCTCTCCAAGCACAATGGCGATAATATCATAGCTATGTCTCGAGGTCAAGGACAGAACGGGTTCCGCGGCCTTGCTACTATTCCAAGACCCCAGTATAATGGATTCGAAGCAACGTAGAGGAGGGCAAGTTGGCTCGCAAGAGTTCCCACAAACGTAGGCCTGCTCAGATGCTCTTTCTGATCCTGAGCATCATAGTGGTGGTCAGCATGGCCATGGGTTATCTGCTCACCGCCCTGCCGGAACCTCCTCCCCCCACGCCGACCCCCACTTATACCCCTCAGGTGTCATACGTGACGCCAGTTCGCCTGGCAAGCTAGACCAAAGCGGAGCAAGCCGTCCTGCGGGGGGCTGGGACCTAGGTCCAGGGCCCGCTCTCTTCCAGGGGCAAACCGACGGCACTTGGCCTACAAACGGTTGACCACCGCGTCATGGTCCTCCGCCGCCTGGTGGGGCTCCCCGTGCCCTCGACGCCATACTCTGGTCCGTGCTACGGCCCTGGTTTCGGCGGGCACCATGGCCCAGGTATGCATGAAACAGCGAAAAAGCCTGGGCGGGAGTACATGGTGATCCTCCCAGGCCCGGGCTTTTGGGTACTGCTGCTCTCGAAGCAGCCTTCCTACGTAGCTCTTCCGAGCTCGCCTAGAATAGCTTGGGCTCCTTGTCTGGATGCAGCTTCTTGAACTTCGCCAGCAGCTCCTCCTCAGACTCCTCGCGATCCGGGTCGGGAGCGCAGGCATCCACCGGACAGACCAGAGCGCACTGCGATTCCTCGAAGAAACCGATGCACTCCGTGCACTTGCCGGGGTCTATGACGTAGACCTCATCTCCCTCGCTGATCGCTTCGTTCGGGCACTCATCCTCGCAAGCTGCGCAGGCGATGCACTCCTCAGGATCAATCTTGTAGGCCATTTAGAACACTCCTTTCCGATATTTCTGCCGAGCCAGTCATCGGCCCTGCGAATCACCAGTGACTATTATACTCAAGTCTGTTCCGACTGCAAGTGGCAACACCCAACGTTCCACGCAATACCCCGGGCCGGTCTATGCAACGCGCTCCGCCCAACCCGCGAGTAGCCTCCGAGAGCATGGGCCAGGACAACCATCGCCGGGCGACCACCCCCTGTGGCCTCAGTCAGCCCTTTGGAGGCGACTCTTGCGGTTACAGTCGAGTTGGCATAT